>JAPLUA010000454.1 GCA_026397855.1 Verrucomicrobiota bacterium
CGTCGCCTCCAAGCTTGGCGACAGCGCCGGCATCACCGGCGGCGCCGTCCTGGCCCGCCGCGAGACCAAATAATCGCGCCAACGGGCTTCGGCGTGGCTCCCGCCTCCAGCGGGCGCCGCCGGGTTGCCGCTTGTAATTGCTGATCGCCGACGTATGCTCGGTAATGTGAACGGCAAATGGAGCAAGTGGCTGCCTTACCTCTTCATGCTGGTGGCAGCCCTGTCGCGCTGGCCGGGGTTATTCCCGCCTAACTTCAGTGCGTTCTACGCGCTGGCCTTCTGCGCGGGCGCGTTCTTTCCCCGCAGCGTGAAATGGTGGCTGCCCCTGGGGACGCTCGTCGTCACCGACATAGTCCTCGACGTGTATTACCGGTCGTTCAGCGGGATGCAACTGGTCAACTATCTTGCCTACGGGCTCATCATCCTGCTGGGCACGCGGTTCAGCAACCGGTCCCGCTTTCTCGGATTGCTCGCGGGGGGAATTCTCGGGGCGATTCTCTTTTACCTGATCACCAATACCGCCTCCTGGCTATTCGACGCCGAATACACCAAGGACCTGGTCGGCTGGATCAAGGCCCTGACGACCGGCAGGTTCGGATTCCCCCCCACGATTGAGTTCTTCCGCAACACCCTCATGAGCGGCGGCCTCTTCACCGGCCTCTTCGCCGGCGCCCTGAAACTCAGCGCCGCCGCCGAATCCGCGAAAGAAAAGGAAACCGAGGAAGAACCCGCCGAGGCACCCGAGGGCGAGGGAGTGCCGGAGGAGGGGAAGGCGTGAAACGTGAAGAATCACGCCCCGCGTCCCCTCACGCATCACGCATCTCGCATCACGCATCACGTTTCACTCCCCATGCGCATCGCCGTCATCTCCGACACCCACAATTTCCTGGACCCGCGGATTCCCGCGCTCTTCGCCGGCGTGGATCACATTCTGCACGGCGGCGACATCGGCATGCCCATCATCCTCCTGGAACTGGAGCAGATTGCGCCGGTGACTGCGGTGGGCGGCAATACCGATGAGTTGGACTTTCGCTACCGGCTAGCTGAAGCCGTCGAGTTGGCAGGCCGCAAGTACTTCTTGCAGCATATCGTGGATCCGCACTCTCCCAGTCCTCCGCTGCGATGGCAGCTTGCGCGGGCGCGCCCGGATGTGGTGGTGTTTGGCCACACCCACAAGCCGTTCTGCGAGACCCTGGGCGGCACGTTATTCTTTAACCCGGGCTATGCCGGCAAACCGAGGTTCGGCCTGGATCGCTCGGTCGCCATCCTGCACTGCGAGGGCAAGGAGATCCGGCCGGAGTATCTAGCTCTGTAGAGGCGTGCGAAGATCGTGGAGCGTGGAGCGTGGGAGCGCAGCGTGGTGAAGCCGTAGCCAGTCCCAAAACCATTCTTAACGCAGAGACATAGCGCGGCAAACCCGCAACCGAAGGCCCCATTCTTAACGCCGAGACGCAGAGAAAGCGCGGAGAAACGCAGAGAAGAAGAACCCTCTGCGACCCTCCGCGAACCTCTGCGCCTCTGCGTTAAATCTTCGCAGCCTCGGAGCAAGCCGGACTATAGCAGTGCAGAACCATGGAGCATCCCAGCGCGTTGGACGCTCCCACGCTCCCACATCTGTGCCTTTTCGCGACCCCTTACTTCGTGGACATGGCGGTCACGCCCTGCCAGCCAGCGGGTGGCGGGTTCTTCTCGTATGCGGCGCAGCGCTCCGTCAGTATTTGGGTCGGGCGATCATCCGGTCTTGCGGCCAGTGCCGCTTGGAAGCAATCCCGCGCAGCGGCCCAATTCCTCCCCAGGTAGTGCTCCATCCCTTCCTCGCAGAGGGAGACAAAGGCAACTTCATCTTTCGCGGCCTCGCTCCGGGCTGCCAGCAGTTCGTAGATCTTCACCCCCGAGCTTCTGCCGATTACCGCGACGAAGTCCACTGGCCGGGCCAGGAAGTCGTTGCGGACGAGGTTGTAGGTGGCCTCGCTGATGAGGATGCCAGTGCCGTAATGCCGGTTGAGGCTTTCCATCCGGCTGGCCAGGTTCACGGTGTCCCCCATGGCCGTGTAGCTTAGCCGGTCCTTGTAACCGATGTTGCCGACAAGTGCCTCGCCGGTGTGAATGCCGATGCGGGTGATAAAGGGCGGGACCTTTGCGCGCACAAGCTCCGCGGAGAGGGCTCCTGCCCGCTGCCGGCATTGCAGGGCAGCGCGGCAAGCCAGCGCCGCGTGCCCATCGACGGGGTGTGGGGCACCCCAGAAGGCCATGATGGCATCGCCAATGAACTTGTCCACGGTCCCCCGGTTCTGCAGCAGCGTGGTGGTCATCGCCTCGAAGTACAGCCCCAGGTTGTCCGCGAGCTGCTCGGGCGGCATGCGTTCGGCAATGGATGTGAAGTTCGCGATGTCCGAGAAGAAGATGGTCAGCTCCCGCTTCTGGACCCCGAGTGTGGCCTCCTTGCGCAGGCTGATGAGTTCGGCGACCAGGTCGGCCGGGACATACTTCCGGAACGACCGCAGGCCGCTTTTCATGTTCTCCAGCGCGGTCTTCATCCGCACCACTTCCGCAATGCGGGAGCGTATCTCGGGGCGGCCATCCAGGTCAAAGACCTGGATCCGGGACATGTCGGCTTCGAGCGCCATCAGCGGCCGGCTGAGCCTGCGGGAGAAGGTCACCCCCAGCGCCACCGCCAGCGCGCAGACCCCCAGGCTGGTGAGGAAGGCGAGCCGGAGGTAGTGCCGCTCATACGCAATGACCTTCTCGGCCGTGATGTCCATGCACAGCAGGCCCTCCAGCTCCCCGTTCTTCCTGAAGATCGGGGCGTAGCCGGACAGGAAGGTTCCCCATTGGTCCTTGTGAAAGTGCTCCTCAACCCGGATGCCGTAGGGGCGCAGAAAGCCCTGCCGCATCAGGGGCGTTGCCTCTTCATAGACATCGCCCAGGTGGCTGACCAGGCTGGGGTTCTCCTCCGCATCGAGCACGAAAACGATCTTGCCCGATCCGTCCCGGCGCGCGGTGTAGGCATAGCGGATGTCCATGGCTGTGTCCCGGAACGTCTTCAGGTGCCCCCGGAGCTCCTGGAAGGCGGGCGTGCTCTCATCGGCGCGCTTTCTCAGCTGCGCGTGAAGGTCTCCATCCATCTGGAGCGCGGCCAGCCCGACCGCATCCGCCAGCCGATCGCGCACCCCCTGGAGCACAAACGCCTGGACGCTGAAATACATGATCACCCCGAGCAGCGCCGAGGTCAGGACGGCGATGCCGGTAAAGGCGGATCCCAGGTTGAATCGCAGTGTCTGCATTGCGGACCGACAGGCTCAGGGCACCAGGCGGGCCGCTTCGTCGAGCGTATCCATCACCGCCCCGAGGGCGGCGATGATGACGGGTTGCGCTCCGCCGCGAAACTGGGTTTTGAGCGGAGCCTTCTCTATCAGCTTCAGCGTGACCGCCAATACCAGGATCATCAATTCGGGCTGGCGGCGTTGTTCGAGCCAGCCGGAGGATGCCTTTTCAAATCCGGCGTCTGTCCAGCGCGCAATCTCCGCCAATTGGCGGTTCACCTTGTCCTCGAGGTTTTCCGGGGAAAACTCCGGCGGGCGCGTGCTGCGCGGGGCATAGCAGAGCACGATCCACGAAGCCGACCGGAACAGGGAGACAATCTCATCGTCGTTCAGGTATTGGCCCAGCAGGTCGTTCAGAGCGACAAACAAGGGGTATCGCAGTTGCCTGAAGTAATTCGCCCCGTCCGGCGCGGATGCGAAAGTGCCGGTTGCGCGATTGAACAACTCCATCGCTTCCGCCTTGGTCCATCGCCGATTCGGCAACGCCGGTGGATCCGGCAAGGCCAGATACGGCGGCAGACCTTCCTCATCTTCGCCAGTCCCATTGTAGGCGGATGGCTGCCGCGGCCGCGCGGGCGGCGGTTCAAATAGCAGCTCGTCAAGCCCCAGCTCGCGAACCATCCAGTTGATGTCATCGTTGCGCCCGGTTTCCAGGTTGTGGCGGTCGGTTTGCGAAATCCAGAACTTCATCCACTGCAGCAGCTTCGGGCGCAAGGCCGGATCCAAAGCGGCGGCGCGCGGGGTCTGGCTGTCCAGCAGCGGGATCGGCTGGTCCAGGATGCCCTGCTCCCGGTTGCAGATGATGCCGGCAGCCGCGACGGTGTCCGGAATTGCCCTGGACGGCACCTTGTCCCGGTTGGTCGTTAGCACCAGTTCGGGCGTGTCGCTCAGCAAGGCTGGCGGCACCAGGGCCGGATCGAACTTGCGCGCATTCGTTGCCTGCTGCCGGGCCAGCACCACCGCCCCAAGCGCCTGGTCGAATCGCTCGAAATGCCTGGTTAGCCATAGCCGCCGGCCGGGGTTATCCACCGGACCGCCCAGGTGGCGAATCAGTTCGTGGATCACCTCTTCCGGCGTAAAGGAATCGAAACCGGGAATCACCACACAGGGGCCCTGCAGCCGGCTGTAATGGGGCAAGTCGCTGAAGTGTCCGCCATACACCTCGAATCGCACGACCTCGCGGGCAAAGTCGGTGTCCAGCACTATGAAGGGGCCGCGTTCAGGTTCTAACAGGTCCACCGCCTCCACGCGGGAGTCGTCGAGAATACGATGCACCTCGAGCATCGCCGGATACTGCTTTATCCGGCTTCGCATCACCACCCGTTCGTCCGTCCCCAAACCGGCAAACCCCGCCTGCGCCCATTCCCCGATGCAGGTCTCGCCACCCGGTCCGACGCGGTAAATGCCATGCCACGCCATGCGATGCAAGAGGACCTGGTTCTGGCCGCTTCTCCCAAGCTGGCGCATGTCCGACTCGAGCTGTGCCCGGTCGGTCGCGTGTCCCATCATCCAGGCGAAATACTTCTCGTCGGCAGAACGTTCGATGGCTTGAAACTTGGGATAGCTCGCAACCGCGAACACATTGAAGGGACAAGACTCGGGGCAGGCATACTTCGTATGCCGTGCCGTGGCGCACTCGAAGCCCTCGATCGCCCGTCCGGCGACCGGACATTCCCGCATTCGACTTTTCTTGCTCACTGCGATGTACTAATCGGCCGCAGCGGATTTGTCGAGCTTGTGGGGCGTGGGGGTGCAAGACAGAATTCTTCGGAAGCTGGAGTATACTGAGGAGTCCCCGGCATGCACTACACCCGGAACTGGAGAAGCTTCTCCCTCTCCCCTGCAGCAGGGGAGAGGGCCGGGGAGAGGGGTCTCCCAGTGTCGTCTATCCCGCGGTCTTGTCAGTAGGTGCGTTGGAGCACCTCAGGTATATGTGGAGCCCTATAGAGCTATACGACCAGGCCCTGC
>JAPLUA010000310.1 GCA_026397855.1 Verrucomicrobiota bacterium
AGACGAAGGGCGTCTTGTGCAGCAGGGGTAAGCGAGCGGACATGCAAAAGACATATAGCAAATCTATACCCTGTAGTCAACAAATACCCTGCGAATTATTCGACTTTCTATGAACATCCGGAAATTAGGCGAGGATCAGGGGCGAGCAAATCGGGTTGCGATGGGGCTTCCTGCAGTCTAGAGTTCCCGAAATCCGAACTATGGCCCGTCAATCTAAAATGGTCCCTCCAGGCTTTGGTTTCATGTCGTCCGGGCTGGAATGGGTGTGAAGTATGCAGGCTAAACTTATACGCTCTGTCGCCCGGCTGTATCCCATCGAAATGGGCAAGGGCTGGATAGCGTCCCTGCTCAAGGATCGGAACATTCCAGATGGGGAGCTGGTGGAGACATCAGAGGGTGTGCGGTTGCGGACGCGGCCGGACTACCTGTTCAAGCACGCCTATCTTTTCCGGGAGTTCGAGCCTGTGATAACGGCGGTCTTCAAGCGGGTGGTCGAGCCGGGGGATGTTTGCTTTGATGTCGGCGCCAGCTTCGGGTTTTACACCTGCCTCTTCGCGATGCGTGGCGCGCGCGTTTTCGCCTTCGAGCCGATGCCGGCGAGCTTCGCGCTGAACCAGGAAGCCGTGCAATTGAACGGATGCGGCGCGAAGATCAAGGCCTACAATTCGGCCTTGGGAAGCGAGGAGGGAACCACGCGCATACACACCTTCAAGAACCTCTCGCTCGGCCACGCCAGCTCAAGCGCGCTGGGCAGATCGGATGCCGTTCCGCATGAATGCAAAGTAACTACCATTGACGACGTGTGCGCCGAAGAGGCCGTGGACCGGATCTCCTTCATCAAGATAGATGTCGAGGGCTTCGAATATGAAGTCCTCAAGGGCGGCCAGCGAATGCTCTCGAAGCCCAACGCGCCCATTGTCCACTTTGAGGTCAACGCCGAGTGCCTGCTGCACCGGGATTTGGATCCGAACAAGATCGTCCGGCTGATGCGGGGTTACGGCTATAAGGAGTTCCTGCAGGTCCGCCGCTATGGAGGGGTGCGGAAGGCGCCGCCCAAACTGCCCATGCTGGATTCCAACTACCTTGCGTTCAAGGATCTCAGCCGCCTGCCGCGGGTTCTTTCCCGGTAATCCGAAATCCGAGAACCGAAATCCGAACCAGCACTTCCGTCGGCAGACTGGTGTCCCGCCGGCACCAGGGCGGTTTCAAGATATGGGGGAAACGGCTGATGGCATTCAGAAAGAGCGAAAAAAAGAGAACAAGCGCCTCGATTTCTGTTTTGATTGGGGCATGGCGATCCCGCTTTTGCTGCCGAAACTCGAACTGCCGGGCATTTTAGATGCGCTGGAGGTTCATTTGGTTGTCGCTCCGGAGCAGATTGAGCTTTGGAACAGTTTGGTCTGCGAACACCACTATCTCAAAAACGCCAATCTGGTGGGCGAGCAAGTGCGATACGCCCTGAGCTATCAAGGCCAATGGGTGGCTCTCCTGGGATGGTCCGCCGCGTCCTTGCAGTTCAAAGATCGTGAAGCGTGGCTGGGGTGGTCCAATCTCCAGCGCCGTTCGCGCCTCCACCTGTTAGCTCAAAACAGCCGTTTTGTGGTGCTGGTCAACCGGACCCAACAGACCTCAGTAAAACCCCCATTTTGGGAGAGAAGCAATCGCAAGTTAGATTTCGTGTCGGTGGCGGCTGTTTGTGATGCCTGCTGGTTAGCTGCGCGG
>JAPLUA010000348.1 GCA_026397855.1 Verrucomicrobiota bacterium
GGCATCCAGGTTTTCTTGGAACCAATGCAGAGCGGCGTCGAGACGGGTGACGACGACGTCCCCCTCGACCTTCGAGTTGTAGCCCATTTCCGTCTTTGTTGTCATAGGGTCTGGCGAAGCCGGTTCGCCCCGCTCAAGGAACCTAAACATCACGATAATGTCGAGCAAGCCGAAACTGCGGGTTTCTGGCCGGCCAACGGTTGATCTTGCCACAAAGGAATCCTCGCCGCTTCCCGCAGCCCCCCGTGGCGCGATTCCCCGGCAGTTCCGCCAGCAGTTCAACGGTAGCTCACCGGTGGGATAACGGAGGTGCTACCGTTGAATCACGCTTGGGACACCGATCGCCCTCCGCTTTCCGAGGGCTGCAAGCCTTGTGATGTAACAAATACAAGCCCCCTGCCCCGTCTCTTCTGGCGTGCGGTGTGGCAGGACTTGGGGTTTTTAAGCCGGCAGAATGCCGGCGGAACCTCGCCTTGCCCGCCGGCCAAGGGTCAGGTATGTTTTCCTCGCCTATGTTAGCCGTCGCAAGCAAACCCAGCGCGGCCGGGACTTCCCCAAGCCCAATGCCGACGAAGCCCTCAAGTTGCTGCTGGCGGGCAACTGCCGTTTTGCCGAGGGCAACCCCATGTTTGTCACGAAGTGAGCGGCCAGGAGGACGGGCATTGGCGGGTGTCAACACGGAAGCAACTTGTCGCTAGGCGGCCTCGGCGGGGCAGCGTGGCGTTGCTGCTGTTCGCCTCCGGCCTCCTGCTCGCGGCCCCGGCCCGGGGGCAAACCAATCCCGCCGCCCCGCCCTACCTGATCAACACCTGGGGGACGGAGCACGGCCTGCCGCAGAACATCGTCAACGCCCTCGCTCAAACCCCTGACGGCTATCTCTGGTGCGGCACCGGGCACGGCCTGGCCCGTTTTGACGGCCTCCATTTCCGGGTCTTCCAGGGGCAGAACGTGCCTGAGCTGGGCAGCGGGCGCATCCGGCAGTTGCTGGCGGACCGGCGCGGCGCTTTGTGGATCAGCACAACCGAAGGCGGGCACGTTCGGTTCGCGGACGGCCGCTTCACCGCTTTCGACCCGCCGCTCCGGGACGATCCCAGCCGGGCATTTATCGGGCTGGTGGACGATGACGCGGGCAATCTCTGGCTGAATGCGGAGGATGGGGCGGTGCTGCGCTTTTCCGCGGGCACGTTCACCGTCGTCTCAAAGGAGTGGGATCCTGCCCGGCGGACCTTCCACAAGGTGCAGGCCGATGCGCAGGGGCGGCTTTGGGTGGTGAGCGGGACCGATCTGGCGATGCTCAAAGACGGGAAGCCGGCTTCAGTCCTCCATGGCAAGGCGGGGGAGTACCTGTTCTTGTGCCCTGGCCGCTCGGGTGGGTGGTGGATCCAGACCGGGGGCCGGGTGAAGCTGTGGCGCGACGGGCAGTGGATCGCGGATGCGGGTGAAGGGGTGCCGCCCGAGGACCGGATTGAGAGCTGCCTCGAGGACCAGCACGGGCGTTTATGGGTTGCGTCGCTGGGCCGGGGCCTCTTTTGTTTTGGGGCCAATCAGCCGCCGCGCAGGATCACCATCCGCGACGGCCTGGGCAGCGACCTGGTCCGGGCCTTGTTGGAGGATACCGAGGGCAATCTATGGGCGGGCACTCGCGCGGGCGGGTTGAGCCGGCTGCGCCCCGCCCTGTTCCAGGCGATCGCCAGGAAGGACGGCCTGGCTTCCGACCTTGTCACCGCCGTCTGCGAAGGGCCGCAGGGTGAGCTATGGGTCGGGACGGATGGCGCGGGCCTCGATTGCCTCAAGGGCGGCCGCATCATCCATTGCGGCCGCGAACAGGGATTGGACGGGCTCTACGTCCGCACGCTGGTGCTCGACCGGAACCGGCAACTCTGGGCCGGATCCTGGCCGGGCGGGCTGTTCCGGTTGGAGGGCGAGCGCTTCGTGTCGGTGCGCGATTACCCGTCGCGAAGCGTCTTCATGGCCAGCCTGCTCGAGGATTCACGGGGGAATCTCTGGCTCGGCCAACGCACCACCAACCGGCTGGCCCGGCTCGTGCAGGGCCGGGGGGAGGTCATCACCCTCCCCAACCCAAGGCCCTCCATGGACGTCATCGCCTTCGCCGAGGATGCCTCCGGGGCGGTCTGGGTCGGCACGGATGGCGAGGGCCTATACCGTTGCCAGTCCAATCAGTGCCAACGGTTCACCCGCCGGGAAGGCCTCCCCAGCAACACGATCCGCGCCCTCTGCGCCGACCCCGACGGCGCGCTTTGGATCGGCACCCTGGACGGCGGCCTGTGCCGGCTCAAGAATGGACGGTTCGTCACCGTCAACACCCGGAACGGACTGGTGGACAGCGTCATTAACTGCATCCTCGATGATGGGCTCGGCTTCCTGTGGTTCAGTTCATTCCAGGGAATCTTCCGCGTCAGCAAGCAGCAGTTGAACCTTTTCGCCGACGGCGCGGTGGAGCACATCGCATGCATCACTTACGGCCTGTCCGACGGCCTACCGGCCCTCGATTGCCCGGGCGGTTTTCAGCCAGCCGGATGCCGCACGCGCGATGGCCGCCTGTGGTTCCCGACCATCAAGGGCCTGGCAGGGGTTGATCCCGCCCAGGTCACCGCTCCCTCCGCCGCGCCGCGGGTGGTCATCGAGGAGATGTCTGTTGATGGAGTTCTTCAGCCTCA
>JAPLUA010000106.1:0-21853 GCA_026397855.1 Verrucomicrobiota bacterium
GGGGCATTTCGAGCCAGAGAGGTGGACCGATTTGTGTTCATGCCAATGGCCTGCTTCATTTGGGCCTGAATACCCCTGCCCTGCCCCCAGTGCGGCTTCGGATCCAAGGTGTATTGGCGGATTCATGCCTGCTGCCATACCCTGACTGGTTGCCTGCTGTCAATCGTATAGACGCCTGCGGCCGCAATTCGGGCGCAACTCATGTTATCGGAGCGCGGACATTCTTGTCCGCCTGGGGCTTGCCAACGCGGCCGAGGCGGACAAGAATGTCCGCGCTCCTTACGCCTTCTTACACGTCCTCGGAAACTGTGAGTTGCGCCCCCGCAATTCGGATGTTCCCTTGCTAAACTGGCAATGGGGCTACACCCCGCGGTCCTCGCCCTCCGATGCGCAGCCACGCGCATCATCCCATTCCGGATAGACCTCAGGCTTAAGCTGACCTCGGCGAATCAACTCCTGGAGATCGCGGATAATGGTGCGGCGGGCGACGCAGAACTGGCGGGCGAGGGATGAGATATTGGGCCGGCCGGGCGAACGGCCCACAGCTTGCAGGATGCGGTTCTGGCGGCTGAGGCGGTCGGTTGAGCGGCTGAACAGGTCCAGCGCGTCAATGCGGTGAGAGCGCTCAAGCGCCTCGAACTGCCTGACCGCCTCCTGTTCGCCGCATTCCTTGAGCGCCGTTTCAACGGTGCTGCGGAGCGTGCGGATGTCCACCGGCTTGGTGAGGCAATAATGGGCCCGGCGTGGCCCTTGCAGCGCGGCCATCTGCTGGTGCACCTCCAGCGCCCCGGACGCGATGATGATGGGGACAAATGGAAGCAATTCCTTGAACTCGGGCAGGAAATCAAGCCCCTGCTCCCCATCCGAGAGCACATGGTCGAGGATCAGTAGATCGGGCCGGCGGCGGGCGATTTGATCCAGCGCCTCGCTGCAGTTTGCCACGCGGATCAGTTCGTGCCTGGCGAGGGCATCTTCATAGATCTCGTATTGGAGATCGTCGTCTTCGATGATCAGGATTTGTGGGGGATTCATGACTGCTCCTGGGAGGGTGCATCCGTTGCCGGGAGGATTAACGTGAAAATGCTGCCCTGGTCCACGACGGATTCGACTGCGAGCCCGGCGTCCATCCGCCGAGCGAGCTCATAGACCATGGAAAGCCCCAGCCCCGTTCCACGCCGCGCGGACAGGGCTTTGGTGGTGAAGAAGGGTTCAAAGATGCGCGCCAGGTTCTCCGGGGGAATGCCGCAGCCCGAGTCCTGCACCGACACCGCGACATAGGCGGGGGCGGCCCCGGGCGCCAGCACCGGGCCCAAGGGCGCCCGGTCCAGCCGCCGGATGGCCAGGACAATGTGTGCCTGCGGCTGGCGGCCCATAGATTCGGCGGCATTCAGGACGAAGTTGAGCACGATCTGCTGGATGAAGTCCTTGCGGGAAACCAGCATCGGAAGGCCGGGCGCGCGATCGAACCTGATCGGGCTCTCGCGCAGGAACCGGTCGCCGAGCAGCTTGAGGGTTTCCTCGACGATCTGATTCACATCGCACAGGCCCGGCTGCGGGTCGGAATCGCGGCTGAACCCGAGCAGGGCTTTGACAATGCCGGATCCCTGGTCCACCACCGTCTTAATCCTGTCAAGGCGGGTGAGGACCTTTGGGGGATTGTCCATGTTCTCCTCGATAATCTGCGCGGAGCCCTTGATGATGGACAGGATATTGTTGAAGTCATGGGCGATGCCCGCCGCGAGTGTGCCCAAGGCGTTCATCTTCTGGCTGTGCGCTAGCGCGCGGTTGGCAAGCTCCAGTTCGCGGGTCCGGTCGGCCACCTTCTTCTCCACCTCGGCATAGCTCCGGACCAGTTGACGGTGGCGGTTGAAGGCCAGCCCGGCGAAGAACAGCGCCACCGCCAGCCCCGCGCAGGCGATCGTGACAAGGCGCGATTCCTTGTACCAGGGCAGGATCACCGCGAACTCCAGCCGGGCCGGGTTTGGATCAACGTTCCCGTTCCGGTCCATGGCGCGAGCATCGAAGTAGTGCTTGCCGGCGGGCAGATCAATGAACGCGATGTTGTTTGCCGGCTGGAACGGCGACCAGTCCTGACCATCCAACCGGTGGGAGTAGAGCAGCCGCGGCCGACGCGTGTAGTTCCATTTGTCCTGACCGCTGAAGGTGAGCGTGACGGTAGCCCCCTCCGGGACATTCGTTTCTTTGGCTGTCAATTCCTGGATTTGCGTCCGGGGCGGATCCGTGTCGGCCTCGGGATGATAGAGGCTGAGCCCGCGGGCAGTGCCTGCCCACAGGCGTCCGCGGGGATCTTCGCACATCTCGCGAACCGCCGAGCTGGGCAGCCCGTCCTCGCGGCCGTTCTCGATCCAACCGCCCTGCCAGAACCGGTGCAGGCCATTATTCGACGCCACCCAGAGGCTTCCGTCGCGCGTCTTGAGCAGCGCGTGAATGCCATCGAAACCGCTCCGGACCACTAGCCAGTTCCGGCCGTCGAATTCCCAGATCCGGTCGCTGGTGGCGCACCAGATCCGGCCTTCAGCCGCCTCCGCGAAGCACAAGGCCCCCTCCGGCGTGTTCCGGTCCGGCAAGGCAAAGACGCGCCATTTCCGATCGTGGTACCAGGCCGTCCCGCGCTCCGTGCTCAGCCACAGGTCCCCGTGCTGGGCCGGGAACAGCCGGCAGAGGTTGGTTCCCGGGATCGGCTCGCGCGGCGCATCCGGGAACGGGGCAAGCCGCAGGCCGTCGTAGATCGCCAGTCGTTGCTCCTGCGGCGGCGCGCCGGGCCTGGATTCCCGCACCACCAGCAATCCATCCCTGAGCAGTCCCAGGGGCTTGATCCGGCGAGCATCGCCCCTCCCGGCGACCGGCTCAAACGCGCCGGTTCCCGGGTTGAACTGGAGCATCGTATCCTCCGACTGCATCAGAAGCGCGCCATTCCTGAGCGGGAAGATGGCGCTGATAACCGGCGCATCCTTCCCCTCCACCGCGGGCAACGGATACTCACGACGCTGCGCCTCGTGCAGCGAGTGAAGCGCATTGCCGGCAACAAACCAGAGCCTCCCGCTCCCGTCGGCAGCAATGCATGAGACCGGCGAAACGATCCCCTGCGCGGCGGCGGGTGTTTGCCACGCCAGCGGTGCGAAGCGAAGCAGGCCGTCGGATGTCGCCATCCAGAAGATGCCGCCCGGCTCGACCGCCGCATCGAAGTAGTGCCACGCGGGGGTTTCCTCGCTGTCCATCGTTTCCCGTCGCCCCGAACTCCATTGCGCAAGCGAGTCAATGCCTGAAACCCACCAGGTGTCACCCTGGCCGCGCCAGGCCTGCCGCAGCTTCTCGGCTCCCGAGCCTTCCGCCGTCCAGCGCTTCCCATCGAAGTACACAAGGCGTCTCTGGTGGTTGGTGCCGAACTCGCCGACCATCGTCACCCCGCCCTGCGCGTCCTCCCGGGGCTCCTGCAGGTTCTGAATCATGAGGCCCGACGGCGGCAGGTATTCCTGCCAGGGAGTTTCCGCCTTGAGGTTCCGCAGCGGTCCCGGGATCTTCGCCAGTCCGCTGGCGCCGGCAATCCAGAGTCCGCCGTCACGGGCCGGCGTCATGCCCAGGAAGCGCCCGGCCCGGCTCGCAGTGGCTGAATGCAGCGGGAGGGTGCGGGAATTGCCGTCGTTTTCCACGCTGAACTCCAGCAACCGGTCCGGCAGCAGCATAAGCACCTGCCCTTGCTTGACCGGGCACAGCGGAATCGGATCGGTAATCCGCGCCATCCCGGTGCTGAATTCCGTTACGATCTCCGCGACCGGATACTGGATCCAGCGGTCATCCCTGAACTCCTGCAGGCCCTGCCGCGATACCGTCCAGAGCTGCCCGCCCGGGCTGCCATAGACGCGGCTGCTCCCTTCACCGGGCCCGGGAATCACGTTGATGGCATAGCCGCCGAACTCGCTGATGCCCGTGACGGCGGGGTGCCGGACCAGCACCTTTCCCTGCGGCGTGATCGTGACCGACAGGCAGGCGGACTCGGCCAGCCCGTCCGCGAGCTTGAAGATGCGCAGGTTCAGGCCTTTCAAGCCTTGCCCTGAAGCCGCCCCCGTAAAAAGCAGGCAGGCCGCGCAGCCCAGGGGCAATAATAGTTTGCGCGTCATGGCGTCGGTACCAGCCGCTAGTCGGCGCGAATCCATTGCGCGTAAGCGCGCGGGCCAAAATACTCGTAGCCTTTGCCTTCGTCGGCCGTGCCCGAGAGGATGCTGTGGATGAACCCGTTCCGCTCCACCTGGACGGTGTGGAAGATCTTCCTGTCCGGGTTCTCCTTGAGGATGAATTGCACGCGGCCGTCCAGGGCGGAGAACCTTTGGAAGTCGGCGTTGGTCCGCACTGTGAAGTTGAAATCCGCCGCCAGGTCGCGCTGCATGGCGTGGCTTCTGCCCCAGGTTCCGCCTGCGGCGCTTACGAACGGTTTGCCGTCGAGCAGCGCCACGGCGTCATTGTAGGCTAGCACGCAAAGGCAGTGCCGGCCGGAGGATTTTAGCCACTTCGCCAGCTTCTCCTCGTGGCCGAGGGACTTGTCGTAAGCATAATTGCTGTCGAGAAAGGCTATCCGCGCCACATCATCGGGGATTGCAGGGACCGCGTTGAGGTAGCCGAAGATGAAGCTCCCCCCGCCGCTGTGGCTGCTGAGGACGGTTTCCACTTCGTGGCCGGCAAAGAGCTTCTTCACGATCTCCACGACCTCGGGGATCGGCTTGTCGCCGTGGGCCTTGCGCCAGGCCGGCCAGCTTCTCGACTGCGCTTCCAGGTAAACGACCACTACCGCGCGGTCTTTGAGCAGTTCCCGCAGGAAGCGGGTCTGCGCTCCGATGTGCTGGATGTCATAGTGCCAATCGTCCCCGGGCTTCAGGACTTTCCCGACGGTCTGGTCGGTGGTGTTGCCATTGGGCAGCGCGTAGAATATGAGGAGCACCTTCTGCCCTGTCGCAAACGCCTTTTGCCCCGGCGCGTTGATACGGACCTTGATCTCGGGAGCGAACGTAAAGGAAGTGATGCGCTCGTTCAGCTCCGGATCCTCGATCAGGCTGCCCAAGGCGGGCTTGCTTCGCGCGGATTGTGCCGGCGGGGTTGTCTTCAGGGATGGCGATGACACGGCGTTTGTCGGGTAGCGCGGATTCCCAACGAGGCCTTCGCTGCTCAAAAGGCCTGCCAGCTCGGGGCTGGCCAGCGTTGCCGCAACGGTCCCTGGATCACCGTTGACGACGATCTCCTGTTGCACAAGACGGATGCACTGGCTGTAGTCCACCCAGGATGCGGTGTGCTTCAGGTAAAGCGGCTGGATGGGAATCCCATTGGTCTGATGCCAGCCGTAGATGGCCACCTTGCCGGGAGAGGAAGCCAGCTTCGCAGTGATTACGACGTCTTTCTGGTGCCCGGCGACGAGCGCCCCTGGCGGGTGCGCTTTCAACTCCCCGGCGCGCTGGAAACGCACCATCGCATTGTGATTGCTGAAGACCGCGACGGTTGTCATCGCGGCGCTGGGGGGTATTGGCGACGGCGTCAGCTTCACCGCCGCGGCGGCATAGATCTTGTCCACCATCTTTGGCGTCGGCAAAGAGCAGCCCAAGGCATCGGCGATACGCTGCGCCGTATTCGGCGTCATCGGGGTGAGGAAATAGTCGCTGTCGGAGCCAATGGCCAGGTAATCCGGCGTGACATGGAACGTGGCGGTGTTGGTCCTGATGCTGGTGGCGTTGGTGACCGTCACCGGCGAGAGCTTGCGGAGAAAGTCCGGCACATTGCCGGAGGTAATCTGGGTGAAGATCTCCTTCTCGCGCTCCGGCAGATCCACTCCTGCCACACGTGCAGCAAACTCAGCGCCACCCACGGCATTGGCGGCGCGTGGTGGAAGGTTGAGCGTCTGTCCGTATAACGGGCTGCACAGGGCAAGCACTCCCAGCGCGAAAAGCAGACCCGGCCCGAAGGCAGGGCGGGCAACTCGCCTATGCCCGCCCCTGCTTCCAAAACGGCGGGGCAGTCGAGATGCCAGCCCTGCTTTGGGGGGCGCGGGGAGATTCACGGATCCTTACGGGGGAACAGCGGTGCCGGTGTGCCAATAGCATGTCCCGCCGCTAATCCGCCCCAGCGCGCTCCTTCGAATTTGTCCGGTGCACCAGCCAGCCCAAGCTGCGCGTAAATCCTGCCAGCCGTTCCCGGCAGAAACGGGCAGAGCAATACCGCCAGGATGCGGCAGACTTCTGCCAGGTTGTAGAGGACTTCGTCAAGCCGCCCGGCGTTGGCGGGATCCTTGGCCAGCTTGAACGGCGCCGTCTGGTCCACATACTGGTTGGCTCTCGCCACCAGCGACCAGATGGATTGGAGCGCGCCCTGGAGATGGTTCTGCTCCAGCAGACCGCGAGTTTCGGCGATCACCTTCTCCGCCTCGGGCGCCAGTTCGCCGGACACCCCCGGCACCACGCCATTCCGATACCGCTTGAGCATCGAGAGGGACCGGTTCACCAGGTTGCCAAGGCCATTCGCCAATTCGGCGGAGTAGCGGGACTTGAAGCCGGCTTCGGTCCAATTCCCGTCCGGGCCGATGTCCAACTCACGCAGCACGTAGAAGCGGAACGCATCCACGCCCCACTCATCAATGACCGCCACCGGGTCAACGACGTTGCCCGTGCTCTTGCTCATCCGATGCCCGTCCTTCTGCCACCAGCCGTGGACCAGCACCTGTTTCGGCAATGGCGCCCCCATGGCCTTGAGCATGATCGGCCAATAGACCGCATGGAACTTCAGGATGTCCTTGCCGACGAGATGAATGTCGGCGGGCCAGGCTGACGGGGGAGCGGCGAGCGGCGGGGGCTGGTTGGCCAGGTCCGCAGGGACACCGGGATCCCCCAGCGACGCCGGAATCGTGATGTAATTGGAGAGGGCATCGAACCAGACGTAGGTCACGAAGCCGGGATCGAAAGGCAGGGGGATGCCCCAGTTCAGGCGCGCGGCCGGACGGCTGATGCACAAGTCCTCCAGCACATTGTTCTTCAGGAAACCCAGCACCTCGTTGCGACGGTAGGCCGGGGCGACAAAGTCCGGGTTCTGCGTGATGTAATCTATCAGCCACTGCTGGTGGTCCTTGAGCCGGAAGTAATAGTTCTGCTCGTCCAGCTCAACGACCTCGCCGTAGGCGGGATCGAACGTGCCGTCGGGCCTGCGGTCCTTGTCGGTCAGGAACGTCTCTTCCCGCGTGGAGTAGAATCCGCGGTAAACTTCCTTGTAGAACTGCCCCTCGGCATAAAGCTTCGACAGGATCGCCTGCACCACTTGCTTGTGGCGCGGTTCGGTGGTGCGAACGAAGTCGTCGTTGGTCAGCTCGAGCTTGGCTGCAAACCCCTTCCACACCGCGGCCAGCTCATCGCAGTAGGCCTGGGGGGTCTTCCCTTCCGCCAGGGCCGCCTGCTGGACCTTCTGCCCGTGCTCGTCCAGGCCGGTCAGGAAAAACGTCTCCCGCCCCATGCTGCGGCGCGACCGCGCAATCACGTCGGCCACGACTTTCTCGTAGGCGTGACCGAGATGCGGGTGGCCGTTGACATAATCAATGGCGGTCGAGATATAGAAACGCTTGCTCATTGGGACATACTTTGGCCGAGGGCAGCCCGATTGGCAACTGCTACCATCAAATCCGGCAGGCCCCGGGATTTGGGATCGACAAGGTGCCCTCTGCTGGCAAGACTTTACCACAAATGAACACCGTGTCCTCCCCTGCCCTCCCCGGCCGCGTTGCCTCACTGCATTTGCATCCCGCTGAATCCGGCGCACCACTGCAGAGCGTCGAGGCGGTTGAACTTGTCGCCGCCAAAGGGATCGTTGGAGACACGCGATACTTTGGCCGGGTCAGCCGCAGCACCGGCAATCCCACCCGCCGCCAGGTCACCTTGATCGAGCGCGAGCAAATCGCCGAGCACGCCGCCGCCTTCAGCCTCGAAGGCATACCGCCGGGCGTCGTCCGCTCCAACATCGAGACTGAAGGCGTGAACTTGATCGCCCTGCTTGGACGCCAGATCCAGATCGGAGATGCCATCCTGTTGATTCACACGCCTCGCGATCCCTGCGAGCAAATGGACGCTATCTGCCCGGGCCTTCGAGAGCGGATGCTGAACAGCCGGCAGGGCGTCCTCGCCGAGGTCGTCCGCTCCGGCAGCATCCGGTGCGGCGATGCCGTGTTGATCCGTGATCCGTGATACGTGATGCGTAAATCGAGAGGCTACTTTTGAGGCCAGGGGATCACGGACCACGAATCACGCATCACGAATCATTCCCCCCCTTCATTTTATTCTCGAATCCGGCCGCCCTTTCTGGCGTCATTACCTCCATGAAGAACTCTATCGAAAGCTCGGGCCTCAGCCGCCGCCGTTTCCTTGCCGCCACCGCGTTGGCCGTCGTTGCGCCGGCGATCATCCCCGCCAGCGCATTGGGTCGGGGTGCGCGCAAAAGTCCCTCGGAACGCATCGTCGTGGGGGTTGTCGGCTGGGGCATGCAGGGCCCCAGCAACACGAATGAGTTGCTGAACCTGAATGACACCCAGGTCGTCGCGGCATGTGACCTGGACAAGAACCACCTCCAGGGTGCGCTCAACAAGATCAACGGCCATTACAAGAACGAGGACGCCAAGCCCTACCACGATTATCGCGAGATGATGGGGCGCAAGGACATTGACGCCGTGATGCTGGCCGTGCCGGACAATTGGCACGCCCTGGTCGCCGTCGAGGCCGCCAGGAACAAGAAGGATATTTACGGGGAGAAACCGCTGGCGCGGACCATTGCCGAGCAGCAGGCGATCGTGAAAGCCGTGCAGAAGAACAAATGCATCTGGCAGACCGGCTCCTGGCAGCGTTCGCAACGGCCATTCCGCCAGGCGTGCGAGATTGTGCGCAACGGGCTGATCGGCAAAATCACGCGGGTAGAGGTCGGCTTGCCTGCCGGCCACCATGATTTCGCGAGGACCGCCCCTGCCCTGCTAGCGAAGTTCCCGAGTGCGCCGAAAGAGCCGGAGTATCTGGCTGGAGTTGTGCCCGGCAGCGCGGATTGGAACATTGCGGTGACGCCTCCGCCGCCCGAGCTGGATTATGAAAGGTGGCTCGGCCCCGCCCGGCAGGAGCCCTACATCCAGGCGCGGGTCTTCATGAACTGGCGATGGAACTACAACATCGGCGGCGGGCAGTTGCTGGATTGGATCGGCCATCATTGCGACATCGCCCACTGGGGCATGGGCATGGATACCGGCGGCCCGTCTGAGATCGAAGGCCACGGCGAGTTCCCGCCCAAGGAGGCCATCTGGAATACCTGCGGCAAGTATCGCATTGAATTGAAGTATCCGAACGACATCACGATGATCATCGCGGGCGGACACAAGGACATCCGCGGTGGCACCAAGTGGATTGGCACCGACGGGTGGGTATGGGTGGACCGCGGCGGTTACGACGCCACCAACCTTGATTGGTTTGTGAAGATCCCGGACGACTGCTACAAGGTAAAGCTCTACGAGACCAAGGGCCACATGCGCAACTTCATTGACTGCGTGAAGTCCCGCCAGCCCACGATCACGCCAATCGAGACCGCGCATCATTCCGCCATCCCGGCACGCCCGTTGAGACTGCCCACCATTCCGCCATCCCGGGCCACCTTGGCCTGATTTCCATGCTGGTCGGACGCAAGATCAAGTGGGATGTCGCCAAAGAGAAGATTCTCGGCGACAGCGAGGCCAGCAAGCTCCTGACACGCCCGTATCGCGAGCCCTGGAAACTTTCGTAGTCCGCGCGATTGAAGCAGCCGGTGGAGCCCCGGTGCGGTTCCGGCGTGATACGGGTGTGTCTCCCATGAGGGTCGACCCCCATGGGAGACACACCCATATCACGCCGGGATCATACCGGGACAACCCCATCACGGCGCGAGGGGTGCGAGGAAGGCAGAAAGCGCCGACCCACCCGCTGCGCGCTACAGATCCACGGCCGAGTGGACCGGCCGATAGCCGATGCGCAGGGTGGCAGCATTGAGCGCCAGCTCACGGGTGTGTTGCCCAATCTGTCTTCGGATGGCCACTGCAGACAGCAGGAAGCCGGGACGGAGGTGCTTTCGCCGGGCGTGCCGCTTGTCTTCCGTCCGATCTGTGCTATGTTGCTATTCAGCCAGATGACCTGCCGCACTTTTCATAAGCTCGGTAACATCACCAATTCAGGCGTCTTTTGGTGATTGGGCGCCCGGCACTCGGGATCGGTCCGGAAACACAATCCATAGAAGTGAATGATACTGTCATGAGCAAATCGGCCCCAGCCGGGAAGGACCAGGTCCGCAGCAATGCCAACTGGAAAGACGTTGTGGCCAAGTACCAGAAGTCGGAGGTATGGCCCGGCGTCTGGCAACTGGTCAACACGCTGGTTCCCTACGCGGCGCTGTGGTATTTGATGCATTTGACTTCAAAGGTCTCGTGGTGGCTGACGGTGCCGCTGGCGTTGCTTGCGGCGGGGTTCCTGGTGAGGGCATTCATTATCTTTCACGACTGCGGCCACGGCTCGTTTTTCCCCTCCCGGCGCGCAAACGACATCGTCGGCTTTATCACCGGCGTGCTGACGTTCACGCCTTATCATCATTGGCGCTGGGAGCACAGCCTGCACCATGCCACATCGGGGGATCTGGACCGGCGCGGCACGGGGGATGTGTGGACCTTGACGGTGCAGGAATACCTGGAGGCCTCGCGCTGGAAGCGCTTTGCTTACCGGCTGGCCCGGAACCCGCTGGTCCTCTTCGGCATCGCCCCCCTCGTTCTGTTCCTGGTCATGCAGCGGTTCCCGTCTTCCAAGGCGGCGCCTCGAGAACGCAACTCGGTGATCTTGACCAATCTCGGCATCCTGGTAGTGGGCGCCGGGATGAGCTGGGTGTTCGGTCTCAAGCACTACGTGCTGCTGCAAGTGCTGGTTATTGCGGTGGCCGGTTCCGCCGGCCTATGGCTGTTCTACGTCCAGCACCAGTTTGATGGAGTCTATTGGCAGCGCAGCGAGGACTGGGACTACTGCACGGCGGCGCTCAAGGGCAGTTCCTTCTACAAGCTGCCGAGGGTGCTGCAGTGGTTCTCGGGCAACATCGGGTTTCATCACATCCACCACCTGAGCCCGCGCATTCCCAATTATTACCTGGAGAAGTGCCACCAGGAGGAACCTCTCTTTCAGACGGTCCAGCCGATCACCTTGCTCGGCAGTCTCAAGTCGCTCACGTTTCGGCTGTGGGACGAGCAGAGGCAGAGGCTCGTGAGCTACCGGGCGCTGAAGACGATTGAGAAGCAGCCGCAGGGCGTGCGTTGACACTCAATCCCTCGTATTCATTTGCCTGTGAGGTTCATTCAATACTCCCTAGCCGCGGACGTGAGTCCGCGCCATTCAAAGGGCTCCTGCGAGAGGGGGTGAAGCCGGGGCCCTCTCTACAATCGGAGCCGAACCCCGCCGCTCCGACCAAGTGCTCAACATCGGCTCACGGCTGGAACCGATGGTGGACGACTACCTGATAGACAAGCTCACAGGTGTGGAACTCCGTCTGCACCCACCCCAGCCGGCGCCGATCTCCGAGGTCATACCCATCGGCTACTACGCCACGGTAATCAAGGACCTCGACCGCTACCGTTTTTATTACCGCGGCACCGTGCCGGGCTATACGGGGAAGACTCACGACGGCAATGCCGGCGAAATCACCTGCTACGCTGAGAGCACAAACGGAATCGCCTGGATCAAGCCGGCCCTAGGCCTCTTTGAGATCAACGGTTCGCGCTCCAACAATGCCATCCTGGCAGGCGCCTCGCCGTTCAGCCACAACTTCACCCCTTTCCTGGACCAACGACCGGGAGTGGCTCCCGAACAGCGTTACAAGGCCCTTGCGGGGGTGCATAAGAGCGGCCTCCACGCCTTCATCTCCGGCGACGGCATCCGCTGGAAGAAACTGCAGGACGAGCCTGTGGTGCGGTCCAAGGCCTTTGCCTTCGACTCGCAGAACGTCGCCTTCTGGAGCGAGCTCGAACAAACCTACGTTTGCTATTTCCGATCCTGGGAAACCCCGCATGGCCAGCTTAGAA
Source organism: Verrucomicrobiota bacterium (assembly GCA_026397855.1). Lineage (GTDB taxonomy): Bacteria > Verrucomicrobiota > Verrucomicrobiia > Limisphaerales > UBA8199 > JAPLUA01. The sequence goes on from JAPLUA010000106.1 coordinate 12,101, forward strand.
CCATCAGCCGCACGACCTCGCCTGACTTCGTGAATTGGTCGCCGCCGGCACCTATGAACCCCAACGAGCCGGCAGAACACCTCTACACCAGCGGCACTCACCCCTATTTTCGAGCTCCACACATCTACATTGGGCTGCCCACCCGGTTCATGCCGGACCGGGGCCAGTCCACCGACATCCTGTTCATGCCCTCACGCGGCGGCACCAACTACGATCGGGTATTCCGGGAAGCGTTTATCCGTCCCGGCCTCGACCCCTCCCGATGGGGAAACCGGGCGAACTATGCGGCGGTAAACGTCGTGCCCACCGGCCCGGCTGAAATGTCCATCTACACCCTTGCGGGCCGCTACGTCCTCCGGACGGATGGATTTGCTTCGGTCCACGCCGGCCATCGCTCGGGCGAATTCCTGACACGCCCATTGCGATTCAGCGGCAATCGCCTCACGCTCAACATGGCAACGTCCGCAGCAGGTTCCATCCGGATGGAGGTCCAGGACGAGCAAGGCAAACCGGTGGACGGCTTCCGGTTGGAAGAGGCAACCAGCCTGGTGGGCGATCAAATTGACCGGGTGGTGACGTGGAAAGCCGGCGATTCCATGGCGAGCCTTGCAGGCCGGGTCATCAGATTGCGGTTCCTGATGCAGGAGGCCGACCTGTTCGCGCTGCAGTTCCGCTAAGCATACGGACTTTCAGGTTCACAAATATGACTCTTTGGACAACCCGCAAGCCCCTGCCATGAGGACGTCGCTCTATGAGAAAGGCGGTGGGCGCATGACCGGATTTTTCCTCGCAAACATCATTCTCCTGCTCTCAACCGGGTTCATGATCGTTGCGGCACAGGAAGCCCTCACGGTTGCGGCAGGCGGGGACAAAGCGTCCATTCCGGAGCAGGCCTGGTCGTTCCTTCAAACAGGAAAGCTCTCCGCATCCGCCAGGTACCGTTTCGAGTTGTATGAGCGGAAGCAGGCTGCGTTTCCCCATACAGCGGAAGCGTCCACGCTGCGGCTGGCGCTCGGTTATGAAACCCCCACCGTGTATGGGTTTTCCGCCTTCGCCGAATACGAGGGCGTGTTTGTCCTGGGGCTGGATAACTACGACGTTGCCGGGGTTCCCGGCCAAACCAAGCCGGGCTACCCCAGCATTCTTGACCCCCGCGCCAACGAGTTGAACCAGGGCTGGGTGCGCTGGAAATGGGGGGAAGCGAACTTCCAGGCCACCCTCACGGCAGGTCGTCAGGAAATCATGCTCAACGACAATTGGGGTATTCGCTACACGGGAGAAGTTGCCAACCAGCAGGATTTCGCGCGGAATCCCAACCAGGTCAATGCGAACTATTGGCTCGGAGAACTGGGCGCCGTGTATCAAAGCCACACCCTGAAAGCCGGCCTGGCGTGGCTGGGAGGACGCAGCGCCACGGATAAGCTCTCCACCCCGCTGGCGCATCCGTTCAACGGGTGGACGGAACTCTTCGCAAGCAACCCCAGCCAGGGCACAAGCCATGGCCTCGAGGCGATTTACCTGGGCCTCGGCGGCCCTGTCAGCCAGCAGGTCGGCCTGACCTACACCGTGACACTCTACGACTATTACGCCGCAAATGACGGCGCCCACTACGGCCGTGAACTCGATTTCGGCCTGGCCTGGAAAGTGAAGCCGGTTTGGGACAAGTGGGAGATTGGCACGCGCTTCGCCTATTATTGGGCCGACACGCTCTTCGGCAACGCGTTGCGCACGTCCATCTACACCAGCATCAGCTTCTGATCACCGTGCTGGGCAGGGCCTACAAGGATTCCGCCTTCCTTTCATCGGGGACGGCGACGCCCGCTGCGCCGAGGCCCAGGATCCAAAACTCATGGCCGCCGCTGCCTTCGCTCTTTTCCCCGAGCAATTCAAATCGCACGCGATGTTTGCCTGCGGACAGGTCGCGGACAATCTCCCGGGTCTGCCGGTAGCCGCCCCAGGTCTGGTCGAACCATCCATCCAGATCTTTCGCCGCGCCGCCGTCCACGGTCACGCGCGCCCGACCCATCGGCCCCTTGATCACGTGATGCATCGAGAGCACGGCTTTACCCGCGATCTCGAACTCGATTGCGCTGCCCGGCTGGGCGCTCCTCCAGCAGTGGTTTGTGACATCCAGCGTCCATCCGCTGTTGGTAAGCGGCCGCAGCGCGTCGGCTTCCACCAGGGTCGTGTGCTCGAAGAGATCGGTGAACAGGGGCGCGGGCACGGGCACTACCGCCGGCAACGACTCTGCAACCGGCAATGAATGCAATGAGTTTTCGAGTGTGCGCGTAACGAACTGGGCGGCGTAGCCGTGCCCGCGGTCGTTGGGGTGGACGATGTCAGCCTCCACGTCGCTCCACTTCATTCTGCCCGCCTGGATTTCGGGCCAGAGCGCGTCGCGGAAGCTGAGCATGGGCAGGTCGTAATGCCGCCCCACCCGGCTATGCCACTCCTGGGCGTTGCTGCCGTTGTTGTGCATCGTGAAGAGCATCGCCACGGCGGGTTGATTGGTCAACTGAAGCACCTGCCGGACAACCCCCTCCAACGTCTCCGCGGACTCCAGCGAGCCGGGATCGTTGACCGCATACTCGATCATGACGAAATCCGGCTGCTCCTTGAGCAGATCGCGTTGCGCCCGCAGCGCGCCATAGCTCGATCCGGTCGCACCAATCCCTGCGTTGACGAGTTTCACATTGGCTCGCGGAAAGTGCTCCCGCCACCAGCCCGCCACCCGGTTGACGTAACGCAAGTCGGGGGTGCTGGCTGCCGAACCTGCCGTGATCGAGCCTCCAATAGCGCCCACAACGACCCTTTCTCCCCGGCTTGCCTTGGCCAGGACGCGCCAGACCCTCGCTGGCTGGCCGTCGCTGACTCGCGCGCGCAGCCAGAGATCCTCATCACTGGCGGGCGCGTTAGTTGCCGGGGTTGCTGGATCCTGTGTTTTCTCTTGTGCGAACGCGCAAAAGCCGGCTGTAGCAAGTGCGAACAGGGCGTAATTCAAACATTTCATTCTCATAGATTGATTGTGCGAGCGTAACCCTCCCGGGCTGGAGGGAGGATCATCTCCAACCGCAATGCCGTTTCAAAAGGGGCAGTTTCATGTTCGCCGCCCCCACTTACCAAAGGCATAGGCACTTCACGGTTTCGAGCGGCGACTGAGCGGCCAATGCCGCGCAGTAATCGGCCGGTTGTTCCAACTGGATCGGGTGAATGCTCCATGAATCCAGCGCGGATGGATCATCGTTGTCTTCGAAAAGCACCTCCCCGGCGCTGCCCGTGATGGAAACAGAAAATGTCCGCGTATCACGGCTCAAGCCAAAGCCACGTGCCTTCAGATAAGCTTCCTTGCGGGTCCAACATTCCATGAACGCCCGCGGGCGATCTGCCGGCGGAAGCGCTTGCAACTGCGACTGCTCGCGCCCGGAGAAGAATCGCCCAGCCACGTCGGAGTGATCGGCAGTCCCCCCGAGCCATTCGACATCAATGCCCACAGGAGCGCTTCGCGAGAAGGCGAGAAGAACCAGTTCCTGAGAATGGGAGACGTTGAACTGCAGCCGACCCTCGGGATAGTGGAGTTCCGGTTTGCCGTGCTCTGCCGTCCGGAAGATGATTTCTGACGGGAGCCTATTCAGGTATCGCCCGAGAAGGGACCGCAGGGTGGAGCGGGCGATGATGAATTGCCGGCGCGGGCGCTCGACCTTAAAACGGTCGGCGCGTTCCTGTTCATCGCCCGAGAGCATGTCGAACTGGCCCGCAAGGTCCGAAGTGTCCTGCGGCAAGGCGCACTTCCACACATGAACCTCGCCCTTGGCCAGGTCCGGGAACGGGTCGGGAATCAAGTGGTCCGGCTTCATCAGGGCTGGAGGCTGGCGGCCAGGCGCTTCATACCCTCGTCAATGCTCACCCGGGGATGGTAACCCAGATCCCGCTTCGCAGCACTGATGTTGAACCAATGCGCGGTGGCCAGTTCGCGGGCGACGAAGCGGGTCATGCGGGGTTCGCCCGGGAGGCCAAGCAACGCGTGCGTCCGCTCGCACAGACCGCCCAGCATCCACGCCAGTCCGGCGGGAATGCTCTTGTGGACGGGGGCAACTCCGGCGCAAGCCAGGATGCGGTTGATCAACTCCCAGACCGACAGGGGTTCATCCTGGGAGATGAAGTAAACCTTTCCGGCGACCGGGGACCCGGGTTGCAGCTTCTGAGCGGCCAGCAGGTGAGCTTCGGCGGCGTTGTCTATGTAGATGCTATCCACCCGGTTCTCCCGCTTCCCGATCCGCCGGATCTGGCCGGCCTTTCCCTTGGCAATGATCCGGGGCACGAGGTGATTGTCCCCAGGCCCCCAAATCAGGTGGGGTCGCAGCGCCACCGTGGCGAACGACTTATCATTGGCGGCCAGAACCTCTTGTTCCGCCAGGGCCTTGGTCTGGGGATAGGGCGCCTCGTAGTGCGCCGGATACGCAACGGATTCATCCACGCCTTCCATGTCGCGCCCGTTGAACACGACGCTGGGGGAACTGGTAAACACCAGGCGGGATACCCCCTCCTGGCGGCAGGCATCGAGGACGTTCCCGGTCCCCACCACATTTGCCTGGTGATACTCTTCGTAGGGGCCCCAGATTCCGGCTTTGGCGGCCACATGGAACACCAGTTCGCACCCCTGCACGGCCTTGCCGACGATCTCGCGATCCGTCAGGCTGCCCCGGAACTGCTCCACACCCGCTATCTCCAGTTCCGGGTAATGCGCGCGGGAGAGGCTGCGGACGCGGGCGCCACGATCCCGCAGCAACCGGACGATGGCTCCGCCCAGAAAGCCGCCACCACCGGTCACCAGGATGCGCGCGTCCTTCATTGCCGGGCAGCCCAGACCGCGAGCTTCTCGCGGAAGATCTTCGCGTTGTGACGGATGTCCACGGGAAAGGCGGGGTGAAACAGGATTCGTTTGATCCCACGGGTGAGTTCGCGGCTCGCCCCCAGGGCCAGGAGTTCGCCCCGGATCTGGTCCTCCGTCTGTCGCCGGGTCTCCGGGTCTAATTCCACGCAGAGGACCGGCTCGGTGATTCCATCCCGCCGCACCCCGACAAGGGCGGTGCGGAAAACTTCGGGGTGGGTGTTGAAAACGGCCTCGCAGGGGATTGTGAACAGGGTGCGCGTGGGGGTAATCACACGATGCGATTTGCGCCCACAGAACCAGATGCGGCCATCGCCATCCGCATACCCCACATCGCCCATGCGATGGTAGAAGCCGCCGTGAGCCGGGTCGGGGATCTTGCCCAGCTTCGTCAACGCCGGACGGTTGTAGTATTCGCGCGTCACATTGGCCCCCTTGACGGCGATCTCGCCGATCTCCCCGGCGGGCAGAGCCAGGTCGTCCGACCACGCCGTGATGGCGTCGTCGGTGATTCGAACCACCTTCACCTCGATTCCCTCGACCGGCTTGCCGATGCAGACACCGCCCCCTTCCCTGGTGTGGGCAACAGTCTCCTTCAGAATCTCGTGGCTGCCAATGGATGCGACCGGGAGCGCCTCGGTGGCGCCGTACGGAGTGAAGATCTGCGTGCCAGGTTCGAGCATCCGGGAGAAGCGCTCGAGAATAGCCGCACTGACCGGCGCGCCGGCGGAGATGACGCGCCGCAGGGATGGGAACTTCAACCCGTGGGCCACGCCATAACGGCTGACCCGATTGAGCAGTGCCGGCGAGCCAAACATGTTGGTGACGCCGAAATTCGCAATGCACTCGGCAATCATGACGGGATCAACGCTGGCGGGCCGGGTGGCGTCCATGTCGGGAATGATAGCGGTCATGCCCAGCGCGGGCGCGAAGAGGGCAAACAGAGGGAAGGTCGGCAGGTCAATTTCACCCGGCTGGATGCCATAGACCGCCTTCAGCTTCTGCACCTGGCTCTCGAAGATGCCGTGCGTATAGACTGCCCCCTTGGGGACGCCGGTGCTGCCGCTGGTGAACAGGATGGCAGCCACATCATCCTTCCCGGTTGGTGCCACCTGGAACGGAGCATCGGGCCGCACCGGTCGCCGGATGGACGCCAGCGTGGTGCCCCCCCAGAAGACCCGCGGTCCGACTGTCACGAGGCGCGTAAGCGTGCCGCGGGCCCACCCGAGGAGGCAGCGGGCCACCTGCGCTTTCGGGCTTCCAATGAACGCGCCGGGCTCGGCCTCCTTGAGGCACTGGCCCAGATTCCTGAGCCCCATCCCGGGGTCAACCATCACCGGCACGGCACCCACCTTGAACAGGGCGAAAGTGAGGGCAAAGAAGTCGAGGCTGGGCGGCACCATGAGAACGGTACGCATGCCGCGGGTGATGCCGTAATCAATCAGGCCCGCGGCAATCGCATCGCTCTCCCGGTCCAGCTGGCGAAAGGTGAAATGGGTGTAGCTGACGCGACCCGCCGCGTCGCGTCCATGCGGGAACACCACCGCCTGGCGATCCGGCTGGCGCCGGGCCATGTCCGGCAGGTGCGATGCGATGTTAACCGGTTCCCGCGGCTCACTCATGGATCGGATGTTCCTTCAGGAACCGGTCAATGATGGCAATGATCTCTTCACCCGCATCCTCCAGCACATAGTGCCCGGCGTCGGGGAAACGGTGCACGACGGCTTCCGGGAGGCACTCCGTCCACCGTTGAAGAAAGTGACGGTCAAAGACAAAGTCCTGGTCACCCCAGCAGATCACGGTCGGAACTCTGCGAAACTGCGCGAGGTTCTGCTCCACCCGGCTGATGAGGTCGTATCCCGGATCACCGGGTTTCAGGGGGATGTCCTGCACGAAACGCAGGACGGCGACGCGGTTGGCCCAACTGTCGTAAGGGGCAAGGTAGCCCTGTCGAATCTCCGGCGTCAGAGGCTTCCTCCTGGCGCACCAGGTGACCGCCGCGCGGCTGAAGGCATTGCCCCCGCGGACGAGCAAGGCGCCCAGCAGCGGCGTCCGGCAGAACCAGAGCGACCACGGAAACGGCTTGGTCTTCGGGAGGTGGAACGTCCCGGTGTTCAGGATGACGAGCCGCTTGATCTTCTCGGGATGAAGCGTGGCATAGGCCATCCCGATCATCCCGCCCCAATCGTGAACCACGAGCGTGAGGTTGTCCTCCAGCCCAAGCGTCGCCAGCAAGGCCTCCAGGTCCTTCACCCGCTGCTCCAGCGTGTAGGGATAGGCATCGGCCCCGGGTTTGTCCGATTTCCCGCACCCGATATGGTCCGGGACGATCGTGCGGTAACGACCGCTGAATGCTTTCACCAGGTTGCGGTAATAGAAGGACCAGGTGGGATTGCCATGAAGCATGACCAGCGGCTCGCCGCGGCCTTCGTCCAGGTAATGGAGCCGATGGCCCCCGAGATCCAGGTACCTTTCCTTGAAGGGATAAAGCTCGGAAGAAACTACCATCTCAAGCCGAGCATCATGCAGTTGAGGCCGCTGCCGATTCCGAGGAAGGCCACATTGTCCCCGCTCCGCAGAACACCGCATTCTCCCGCCAGGGCTGCGGTCAGGGGAAGGGAAACCGTCCCGATGTTCCCGAGGTGCTCATAGGTGGTGAAGTCCTTCTCAGGGGCAATCCCGAGGGTCTTGAGGATTGCAGCCTGGTGCCCGGAACCGACCTGGTGACAGATCACCCGATTCACATCCCCGGCCGACCACTTCATCTCGGCCAGGAAATCATTCCACGTTGCCTTTCCGAGTCCTACCCCGTGCTTGAGCACGGCAACGGAGTCGGTGGACATGAACGGGCGGTCCACCCCGCCAACCTTCTCGAGGCCCCAACGGCAGAGTTCGTGATGCTCGGGGGCGACCCGGGTGACACCGCCCAGAAGCTGGTGGCCGGAAGGGTTCGGAAAGCTCCCGTCGGTAAGCAATACCGCCACGCTCCCGGAGCCGCCGGTCAGTGTGGCCAGGGCGAGCGTGAAGAGCTTCATGTCCTCAAGCCCCAGCATCCGCTCGATCATCACTTCGTTGATCTCGCGGGCCGATTCACACGAAACCACGAGCCCGGCACGAATCTGGCCGAGTTCAATTCGGTTGGCCACCTCCAGCATGCCATTGAGAACCCCGAGGCAGGCGTTGCTGATATCGTAAACGGCGGTGGAATTCCTCACCCCGAGACCATCGGCCACGTGGCAGGCGGTGGCCGGTTCGTACAATTCCCGGCAGACGCCGGCATAAATCAGGGAGCCGAGCGCCTGAACGGGCACACCCGATGCCGCAAGGGCCTTGCGCGCCGCAACCGTTGCGCCCCGGGAAACCGGGGTGTCGGGCATCCACCAGCGCCTCTCGGAAATGCCGGTCAGGAACTCCAACTGGCCGTCCGCAATATGCAGCTTCTTGCGCAGCGGCGCCAGGCGCGCCTCCAGCTCTTCAGAGGTCACAACCACCGGCGCCAGCTCGTAGCCGATGGCTGTCAGTTCTACTTTCTCGTATCTCATCAGTCGTCGCGGCAGGCAGCCGTGAAATTCTTCATCGCGTATATGATCCGGCCATCCACCGACAGGTAGCCGTCCGCCCGTATCAACCGGCTCGACGGGTCAACCCCGGTGATGACCGCCTCGACCGTCACCACGCCATCGGTGGGGAGTATCTGGCCGCGATAAACCCACTCGTGCGGCTGGCCGACGGCAATGGCCTCCATCCGCCGCGTGTTGGATGCCCCGAAGCGTTCCGCCATCAAGACCTTCAATAACTGCAGGAACGATTCCAGCCCCAGGGACCCGGGACAGACCGGGTCCTGGTAGAAGTGCGCCTTGAAGAACCATTCTCGAAGCTCTTGGCCAGGCCGGACTCCCTCGGTGTGGGGGCATAGAGGCTGGCCTCGCGAATGCCGATCTGCTGGGCCAGGGCCTGTTTCGAGAAGAAGCCGAAATAGGTGTTCCCCTGATAGACAACGCCCTGCCGCGAGCGCACCTCGTAATCGTAGTGCTGGATGATCATGCCTCCGGAACGGGAAGCCTGCGTCAGGTGCACGTGAATGGAGAGGGTTCCTATGTCCGGCCGAACGGCAATGAACTGGGTTGCCTTTCCACCCAGGTTCCGGAAGGAGATGTCAATGTCGCTGGTAAGCGCCGATCCGATATAGGCTGCCAGCCAGCCACAGGGCTGGAGTGCAATCTCCAGGAGCACGGCGAAAGGCATGTCTCCCTGCCTGTTCTCGGCGAAGTACCAGGCGTCGGGGGGAACGTCATACTCAGCCACAATCTTCCCGCCCGCCTTCATGATCCAGGGCTCGCATTCAATGGCGACGATGCGATCCAGAAACTTGTAGGGCGGTCCGGGGAGTCGGGCGATGACGCGTTCCCGGTCAAAAATGCGGTAAGGCTCGCCAAATGCCTCGGACGGCTTGCCCACTGCGAAGGCCAGGATGCGGTCGTTGTCGAAAAGCGGTGGCCTCGACGCGGGAATAACCCCGTTGGCTGACCGAGCCTGCCAGATCGCCTCTATTCCTTCGCGGGTCCAGCCCTCGAACCGGATAGACATATCGTACATCTCGACGATCGGGCGCCCGTCGGCATACATCAACGCGTCGGCCACGGCATACGGTTCGGGGCGGTAGCCCAGCTCCTTGAGGCTGATTTCATAAACCACCTTGCGGGTTGTCTCGGTCACCTGTCCGCGGCATTTCAGCTTCCCTGTTATGCCCGGGACAGGGCCGTGGTTGAGGTCGTCGGCTTCTCCCACCCAACCCATCCGCAACAGCAGGATCCGGAGCGTGCGCAGACAGCACTCGTACACCAACGCGCCCGGCATCACCTCGT
>JAPLUA010000106.1:21903-43143 GCA_026397855.1 Verrucomicrobiota bacterium
ATCGGCCTCGCCGCGAATCAGGCCCATGCCGAAACGTCAGCCCTGCGGATCAATCGAGAGCACCCTGTCCACCAGGTTCATGCGACCATCCGGCAACGCCAGGGGGTTTCGCAGATTCAACCCGCGAAACGACTCGCCAAAACACCCAGCAAGATCCCCCTTGCGCAGGGCGGTCAACTGGCTTTCCGAGATGGACTCGTTTCGAAGGACGGCCAGGTCACGCCAGTCGGCAGGCTTCTTTCCGGGCAGCGGGCGCTCGTCAAGTTTGGTATGGACAATCCCCTTGCCGGCAGCCAGCTCCTGCCGGGTGAAGAACCCGGCGCAGCCATTGCGCATGCTCAGCAACGGCACGCCGCCGACACTCCCATCAAAGCGAAAGCGGAACAGCCAGGTGGAACTCTGCTGGAAGAAGTGGTCAATATGAATCTCGTATTGAATCACCGAACCCGGTTCCGGCAGGGAACGGTGAAAGGTGATCTCCGCATCCAGCAACCGGTACACCGCGAGCCCCCTGGTGTGAAAATCAATTCCCAGGTAACCGGACAGGAACAGGTCAGCCTGTCCCGCTTCGACTGCGATGCAGGTCGGAATCCGCCCGCAGTCGAGGTACCACGCGCCGGGATGGATGTCATGCTCGGTGACGAGGCTGCCGTGAGTCATCGAGCGAGGTTCCCCGGAGATCCGCATGATTCGGTCAACCAACATCAGGGGCTCAGCCGGCAGCCGCACCCGGGTGGGATTCTGGTCCGCCTCAGCAAACTCGCTTCCCAGGACATTGGCCAAGCGGCCGGTTGCAATTTCGAGGCAGGCTCCACGATTGAACACCGGCAGGCGAGTCTCGCCCGCTTGCAGGACCGTGGGCTCGGTGTCTGGGTTCGAAGGCAGCAGGCAGACCGGAGCGGCTGGATCGCAGGCCGATCGCTGTGTCTGCAATTCCATCTGTTCGGAGACTGCCAGGGTCATCGCCTGCTGCAGATGCCCGGCGAACACCAGGTACTGCTCGTGCGCCCGGATTCGGGCATGGGCGGCCCGACTCATAGACTCCACCAACGAATCGTCGCTTCCCGGAACCGGGATCAACGCGGGCATCCGGGCAACCAGGGTCGCTGGGTTGGCGGCTCTTGCGACCACCTCCGCCTCATGGGCCTCGGCAGGAACGCGCTCAAGATCCGAGGGAGAATAGTCGGGCAGGGCGACATCTTTATGACCCGTCCTGGGGAAAGGCACTTTGAACGCTTTACCCCCAAGCGGAATATCCACCACGGGCACGTTCCCCTTCATCGGTGGCGCTTGAGGCTTCGCCAGCTCTCCGCCGTAAAGGAAGTCGAGGCTGATCGAGAACTGGTGTCCGATGAGCCTGCCTAGAAAACGGAGGAAGGTGTTGGTCTCGCTTTGGCCCGGGAAACAGGCGGAGATAGCCAGATGGGGGCGCTGGTCCAGGATCTTGGGGATCATGCGGCTGCAGCTCGCTCCCGGGCCCATTTCGAGGAAGGTGCGGATGCCGTCATCGTAGGCTGCGTTGATGACCTTGGGATAGTTCACGCCCTCCAGCGCCTGGGCGAGAATGGAGGCTGCAGCCGTCTCCCGGCTGACATCGTAGGACTTCCCCCACGCGCCGCTGTAGTATCGCACGCCCGCGGGGGGATTGGTTGGGAAGAGGTGCAGGTCATGATACTCCCGCGCCACCGGCTTCGCGACATCGCAATGCACCGTCGTGACCCCCTCGATGGGATACCAGAGGCAGCCCAACCGCTTCACCACCTCATCCACCTTGCCGGCATCCCCGCCGATAACGCATTCCTCTGGCGTGTTAACAATAAGCAGGTAAACCCGGGAGTAATGACTTAGCAGAGCGCCGACCTTTTCCGAGGAGCAGGCGACCACGCCAAGCTTCCACCGGATGGGTTGGGATTCCGGGATGCCCCACACCTGGCGGGCTGCCTTGCAGGGGCCGGCCAGGTCGGTACTGAAGAGGGTGCCAGCCTTCATGCGCCGCCACATTTCGTCCCGATCCTTCCAGGCCCGGGTAGCGAAGAGCCCCGCCGACTCCCCAAGGCTGTAGCCAATCACCGCATTGGGGTGGATCCCGCTTTGCTCGACAATGTCGGTGACCATCGTGCCCAGGGCGACCTGCCCATAGATCATGGCATGATGATCCTGATTAATGGACTTCAAGCCCTGCTCGTTCCAAAAGACATCCGGAACCATCTGGCTGGCCAAATGGTCATTCTCCCGGTCCAGGCGGCGGATGACCTCGGGGAACTGGAGCCCCAGCTCGCGCCCCATGTTCGGGTAGTGATTCCCCGAGCCCGGGTAAACAAAAGCGATTCCGTAATCAGGAAAGATGGACTGCGGATGGAAGAAGATGCCGTTCCGCTCCCGCTCGTCGGCATCCGCTGTCGGGCCGTCTGAAGACCAGAACGTCGCAATCCGATCCCTGCATGAATTGATCTGCGCGGCGAGTTGCTCGACCGACTCGGAAAGGATGCCGAGCTGTTTGCCATCCTGGTCGGCCTGTTCGTGCGAGCGGTGCCAGTCGCGCGCGAGGATGTCAAGATGCGGTCCGGAGAACTCCTCCACCCGCTCAGCAAGAAGATCGAGCTGTTCCTCGAGCGCGGCGGGGTTGGCCCCGGCGACCACGAAGAGGGCGGCCCGGCTGCGTGCGAGCGGCTGGTATCTCTCGCGCTGGAGAACCGGCGCGCGCTGGTTCTCGTAGGCGTGCAAAACCAGGTGCATGCAATTGCCGTCAACGCTGAAGGAGCTTACGCCGGCGCGGCGCTGCTGGCGCCGGCGGTCGCGAAGCCAGTAGCGCGCCTTGGGGGACGCCGCAAGGCACCCGGACGTTTCGAGGTGGGAACGGGCACGGTCGTGGCCGGGAAGTCCGGGGATTACCTCATGATAAAGGCTCAGGCTTGCCTTAACGACCGAAGCGAGGCCGGAGGCGGCGCCCGAATGGCCCATGTGGGCCATGCAACTGCTGACGCGGATGGGGGAATCAAGGGAATGCCGGTTGAAGAAGCGACCCAGGGCGCGCACCTCGGCTTGATCCTCGATCTCGTTGCCACTGCCATGCGCCTCGATATAGCCGACTGTCGCCGGATCCACCTCGGACTCCAGATACGTTCTCGTCAGCGCTTCAAGGTAGGTCTGCTCCAGCGGGCAAACTGCCTCGCTTTCGCCGCCAATAGCACCGGCAATCCCGTCTATGACGCTGTAGATTCGATCCCCGTCCGCAATGGCATCCTCCAGCCGCTTCAGGATCAGCGCAACAGCCCCTTCTCCGGGGATCGTGCCGTCGGCCTCATGGCTGAAGGGCACCATGCCACGGGAACGGGAGTAGGGTCGGCTTCCGTGAGTGCCGAGCACAGCGCGTATTTCGCCGGCCAGATCAACCGCGCCGACCAGGACGTGATCCAGCTCCTTGTTTTGCAAGGCCCGGATTCCGACCTCCAGCGCGCGCAGGCCGGAGGCCTCCTCGCTCTGGACTGTATGGGCGGGTCCGCCGATGTGAAACTCGCGCGCAACCCTGCCGGCCACAATGCCGCCCAGGGCTCCCATGGTCCGGTTGGCGTTCAGGGCCGGGCCGGCAGCATCCCGCAAGGACTTGACCCATTCATTGAGATCCGATTCCCCCAGGCCAAGGCCCATCTCCCGGTTCCACTGCCGGGCCATCTCAAGCAGCGACCAGCGGAAATGAAAATGCGTCGTCCCCAGGTCAAGGCCGACGCCGACGAAGACGCCTGTTCGATTCGGCTGCCGGGTATCGGACTGCAGGTCGGCGAAGGCACCGCTGGCGACCTGCAGCATCAGCAATTGCTGCGGCAGCATCTCCATCAGCTCCCGCGGGGGAATGCGGAACCGGTTGATTGGCACCCTCAGATCCCGCAGGTAGTAACCGGCGAACGGATGCCTGCCGAGGTCGGATCCTGCAAACCATCGGGAATCCTGCAGCCCCCACCAATTATTGTTCGGTGCCGGCGCCTCATCACGCTGTCCGAAGATCCGTTCCTGGAAGGCGCAGAGATTGTCCCAGGGGCCGAATGCCGCATCCATCGCGACAATCGCCACCTTGCCTGCCGGCCGGGATGGTTGCCCGACGGACTGGGAAATGACCTTTGCCGCGCTCTCTTTGCGCCACTCCTCGATTAACAGGTGGGCGTTGATGCCCCCGAATCCGAAGGCGCTGACTGCGGCCCGGCGGGGTGTGCTGCTGGAGCGGCGCTGCCACTCGCGAGAATGCGTGAGGATGGTGAAAGGGCTGTTATCGAGGTCAATTCGTCCCGCAGCTCTTGAAAAGTTGGCGATCGGCGGCTGGATGCCGTGCTTCATGGCGAGGAGCGTTCGAATCAAGCCGACCCCGCCGGCGCCCGTGAGGAGATGCCCGAAATTGGACTTGGCCGCGCCGAGCACACACTGCCCCGGGACCCACTCGCTGCTGCTCCAGAGTTCCCGCAGGCTGTCGAACTCCACGGCATCGCCGACGGGCGTGCCCGTTGCGTGGCATTCGATCAGGTCCACCTGGTTCGGATTCCATCCGGCATTCGTGTAGGCCATCCGCATGGCCCTGACCTGCCCCTCGCTGCTGGGTGCCAGGAGGTTGCCCTCAAGATCGGTGGACAGGCCAATTCCCCGGATCGTCGCGTAGATCCGGTCGTTGTCGCGAAGCGCATCGGACAGCCGCTTCAGGACCACGATTCCGGATCCCTCGCCTACAACAAGCCCGTCGGCCTCCGCGCCGAACGGCGTGCATCGCCCGGAGCGGGACAAGGCGTGCAACTGGGAGAACCCCATCTGCGTGTAGAGGCAGTCCGGGCGCGAGAGCCCGCCGCTAAGCATCACGTCGGCCCGGCCGCTGAGCAATTCATCGGCCGCCAGCTTGACCGCATAGAGCGACGAGGCGCAGGCGGCGTCCAGGGTGAAACTGCCCAATCCAAGGCCCAGGGCACGCGCCAGAATACCCGCAGGGAGGCCCGTCACATAACGGTTCAGCGGCTCCACAGCGGGCCGGGGACGGCCCTTGGAACCGCCGCTGAACTGCTCCTGGAACTCCGCGCCGAAGATCTCACCGCAGAGAGCCGAGGCGCCGTTGGTGGGCAGGGCTATGTTTCCAATGACAACCCCTGTCCGATGGCGGTTGATGGATTCGTGGCTATGCGTGTCGAGCCAGGCCTGACGGCCGGCATGGAGCAGGAGGCGATAGACTTCATCGAGGCGATGGGCGAATTCGCGGGATACCTGGAGCCCGTCGAGGTCCAGGGGACAGTCCTGGATGAAGCAGCCGCGATCGGTATAAACCTTGTCGGGAAGGATGCCGGACGAGTCCACCACGTCCGACGGGTTGAGCGCCCAGCGCCCGGCGGGAACGGTCGAGGAGGTGTCAACGCCCTTCTCGATGATCTCCCAAAACGCATTCAGGTCGGCCGCCTTTGGAAACACTCCACCGAGGCCGACGATGGCGATGGACTCGGCGTTCCTCATGCCTGCTGGAGCCGGGGCAGCCGATTCCTGGTGAAGGCAACCTTGAGCGACGGCTCGAGCACACATTCATAACCTTCCACCAGCGCGAGCACCTTCCCCTTCCCGTCCAGGCATTCGATCCGGGCACGAACCACCTGCTGTTCGACGGAGGTGATCTGGATGCGGACGGTCATCGGTTGCTTCGGAAAGCGGCGAACGAACTGGCGATACCGGGCCAAACCTGTGGGGAGTGAATGGGCCCCCTGGTGCTTCAGGGTCCACAGGATCATCAACTGGAAGCCGCAATCGAGCATCAGCGGCTCGGTAATCCAGGTCTGCCTGAGAGGCTCCCTGATCCAGGCGGACGGCTTGGGTGATGGCGACACCTCGGCCGAGATGCCGCTGGCGTCAAGGCCTGTAATCACTTCAATGCCTTCCAGGTCGCTTCCATGAAAGAGAAACTCGGGAGTGTAGATCTCGGCCCGGGTGCGCCCGTCCGGTTTGCCGGATTTCGCCGTTCGGGCAGCGGGTGAGGCTGGAACTCCATTGCCCAGCAATACCCGGGCGCGGGCATGAACGCGATGGCGGCCGCCCTGCTGGCTGACGAGATGAACCGGGATCAGAAGCCCCGCATCAACGCGTGTCAGGGGCAGAACATTGACGGACAGATCCACCAGGCTATCCTCGCCCAGGATGATTCCCTTGAGAACGGCGAAGTCGTCCAACCCGTGGAACGTCATCCCCGGATGGCCGTGCATGGCGCCCTGGGCCATCCATTCGACCATCAATGCCGCCGGAACCACCGCCTTCCCGTTGACCACGTGCGATTGCAGAACAGGAAACCGGGCCACGGAAACGCCAAGCTCCAGCGCAGGCTCCCCATCCAGGGCCTGCAGTCCGCCCGCCTCGACGGCGGTTGTCTCTGCTGCGGGCCGCCTCAGATCGCCAAGGCCGGGCGAGGGCGCCACCACCACCACTTCCACCGGTCCGCTGGAGCCGGCCGAAAGTTCCCGCACCAGGTAATCAGCGCCGGCCTGCGGCTCGATCAAACCCACCCCCTCCGCCTCGAACATCGTCCTCAGCGTTGCATTGACCATGCCCCCATTCCACGGACCCCAGTTCACCGAAACAACCCGGCACCCGGGCCGGCGACGCGACTCAACCTGGGCAAGCTTGTTCAAAACCTCATTCGCGGCGGCATAGCTGACCTGCCCTTTCCGGCCATAGCGGCCGCTGAAGGAGGAGAACATCACGAGGATCTTCAAATCGTCACTCCGGGTGCCCTTGAGGAGCGCCTGCAAACCTGCAACCTTGGTCGAGTAAACTTGCGCAAACTGTTCGCCGGTATTGTCCTCGATCTTGCGATCGGCCAGGACACCGGCGCCATGGATCAGGCCTCGAATCGGCCCCAATTCCTGCCGCAGCTCCTTGAACAACTGCTCAACCGGGGCACCGTCACGGATGTCCAGCGACCGGTAGAGAACCTTCGCCCCGGCCTGCTGCATCCGGCGAATGTTGGCAGCGACCTCCCGGTTCCCTATCCAACGGCGGTAGCGATTCTCAACTTCGTGCAAGGATACCGGCTCGCTCATCTGGGAGAGGATCGCCCTCTTGATATCAGCGGCGTCGGTGAGAGAAGCCAGCCAGTCCGGCTCCGCCTCCGGGGCGGGGCTGCGACCGAGCAGCACGAGGGTCGGCCGGCACGCTTGCGCCAGCGCGATGGCCGTGTGGGCGGTGACTCCCCGGCCGCCGCCCGAGACAACCACGACGTCGCCCGGGGCCAGGGGCACCCGGATCGGATCGCCGTTGAAGGGATGTGATTGCAGGTCAACCGTGCATCGCCCCTGGTCGCTCAGCCCGACTTCCACAGGGCCTTTCAGGAAGACCTCGCGCACGATGGCGCGGGCCGCATCGGATTTATCCTTCGAATGAGCATCGAGATCAATTGCTTTGCAATGCACCTCGGGCCACTCGTGCCGGGCGGTCTTGGTTATTCCGGCAAGGCCGCCGCTGAGCGGGTTCCCCTGCCCGTTCAGCCCCAGGAGACCGAATCTGCCGTCCATCCGGGAAACGGTGGCCAGCACAGATCCGGCGGACCTGGCGGCCCGGCGCAAAGCCGGGCCTGCCCGTTGGATAACCGCAAAGGAGGCAGCAATAGTATCCGGGTGGGAAGATCCCGGAGCGGCGAGGACAATGAGGGCGCCCAGGCGTTCCGGCACCTCGCATGAACGCAGCGCGGCCAGGCTCTTCCGGGACACCTGGCAGCCGAGCTTCACGAGCTCCTTCTCAATCTGGCGGGCAAGTTCCGTCTCGTCATCAACCAGCCAGACATGGGCGCCAGGCTCGATCTGAATCCGCCCCGCAGTTCCATCCGCGGCAACTTGCGTCGGCTTCACCACCAGGCGGTCCAGCGTCTGGGCGGGAGAACTGGCGGCCGGCGCAATCGGTCCTGCGGGGGTTGCTGCCGGGGGAACCGGACGAGCGGCCGCGACGGGCTCGCTGGCGCAGAGAAATCGCACAACATGCTGAAGCGTCTGGAATGTCCCCAGGTCCTCGGGCTTGATCTCGGGCAGGCCACGGATCTCGTTCTGCAAGGCGGACATGATTTCCACGCGCTTGATCGAATCAATGCCCAGGTCCGAATCGAGCCCCATATCGAGGTTCAGCATCTCTATCGGGTAGCCGGTCTTCTCGGAGACGATCCGCAGCAAAGCCTGGCTGACCTCGGACCTGGGGTTGCCGGTCGGTGCGGCCGGTGCGGCCACCGCCGGCGGGTCTGCAGGGATCGCTTCGCCCTGGCTCAGGAAGGAAACGACCTGTTGCAGCGTCAGCAGGCTGCCGAGTTGCTCCGGCTTGATCTCCGGGGCGCCAGGCAGGCGCTGCTGGAGCGCGGACATGATCTCCACGCGTTTGATGGAATCAATCCCGAGGTCTGAGTCGAGGCTCATTTCCAGGTTGAGCATCTCGGTGGGATAGCCGGTCTTGTCTGCCACAACCTCCATCAACACGGTGGCGATCGGTGACGGGACCGCATGGGCTGAAGGCGTCGCCGCTACGGGGGATGCGGCCGTGGGAACGGCAGCCGGTTGGGGCTGCTCCCGGTCCGTTGCCGGGTGCGGATTGCCGGCGATCGGGGGAAGGTCGGGCAGAATTGGCATCTGCGCGCCCCCGTGGGACTTCTGCCGCTCGATGAGCGTGAGAAACGTCTTCAGCGCCGCGTCCTGTCCTTCCAGGAATCTGCGGTGCAGTTCGGCGGTCTGCTCCTGCAACCGTTGGAGGGCGACCAGGCCATCCCGGGAAACCTGCAGCGCGTGGTCAAGTTCAGCCGGTGTTCGTGGTGCGGAGCGGGAGTGCGAAGTCATGGCAACGATTGAATGCTGTGCGGGAGCGGGCGGCGCCAATGGCTGTTCCTGCGTCGCCCGGGAAACAACCTCGACGACGTTGCGCCGCGGCGCGGAGGGCGGGCGGGCGGGTTTCGGGTTTCGCTGGTTGGCGCCGCAAATGGATACGGACATCCTGGATTTCTGCTCGCGCTGGCGGTCCGGCGACTGGCTGAACTCTTCATCCCAAAGCGCGAGGTTAACCGGGTGGCCCGAGGCGGCAACTTCGCACAAGGTCACGGCCAGATCGCGCATTCCATCGTTGCGACCCATGGAGGCATCCAGGGACACCACCGTGGCATCCTTTCCATTCAAGATTGACTTGACCAATCCCGCCAGGACATTGCCGGGGCCGACCTCGACAAAGGTGCGGACGCCAAAATCGTACATGGCCTGGACTTGCTCGACAAAGCAAACCGGCTGCGCCAGTTGTCCGGCCAGGATCGCCCGCACCTCATCGGCGGGATCCGGATACACGTCGGCTGTCGAGTTGGCAAAGACGGGCAGCCGCCCGGGGCGAATCTCAACCTGCTTCAGCCGGGCCAGGAAAGGTTCGCGCGCCTTGGCAACGAGGGGGCTATGGAAGGCGGCGGACACCGGCAGGGTGCGATTCCAAATGGAGCGGTCGGAAAAGAGCGCGGAGGTCTTGTGGATTGCCTCCAGTTTCCCGGCCAGGACGATCTGGTCGGGAGCGTTGTGATTGGCGATGACGAGCCCGCAGTTCTCCCGTCCGAGCAGTTCTTCCACGGTTTCGAGGGAGGCCTTCACCACGAGCATTCCACCCGCCTCCGTGGCATGGCTGGCTTCCGCCATCAAACGGCCCCGGAGATTCGAGAGCGCGTGGAAGGTCGCCTCCTCCACCCGCCCTGCAGCCTTGAGGGCGACCAGTTCGCCGTAGCTGTGTCCTCCCACGACATCAACCGCGATGCCGAACTCCCGGAGAACCCGGAAGGCGCCGAGGCAGGCGGCGCCGATTGCGGGCTGCGCTACCTGGGTCTGCTTCAACTGCTCCGCCTGGCTCTGCGGCACCTCCTTGTCGAAGGCGGGCTGGGGGTAGATGTAGTCACTGAGCCTCTGCGCGGGAGTCGCGGACTGATCCGCAGCGAACGCGAAGTTGGCGCCGTCAAACACATCCTGGAATGCCCCGAACTGGCACGCGAGGTCGCGCAACATCCCGACATATTGCGATCCCTGGCCGGGGAAGAGCATCGCCAGTTTGCCGTCTGGCTCGGCGTGGCCGAAGATGGCCCCTTCGGGCGTGCTCCAGCGTTCGCTGCCCGGCTTGGAGCCCAGGTTGCGACGGGCTGACGCCAGCACCTTGGCCAGCGATCCGGGCACATTCGAGCACACGAGAAAAAGCCTGTAGGGCGCCTTCGCGTCGAAGGCGGTGCGGGTGCGGGCTGCAAATTCGCGCAGTTCCATCCATTTCCCCGAGGATGGCACGCTCTCGAGCTTCTTCAGGATGGACTCGGGATCCGGCCCCGAGAAGGCGATGATCTGGTGGGCGAGCTCGGCGCTGACGGCAGCACGGGCATGGGGCGCCTCCTCGAGCACGCAATGAAAATTACTACCGCCAAAGCCGAAGGAGCTGACTGCTGCCCGACGCGGATGTTCCGGGCTTCCGGCCCACGGCCGCTTGGTGGTGTTCACGTAGAACGGCGACTTCCCGGGTGCCGCACCGTCCAACGGTTCGGTGACCTTGATGGTGGGCGGGAGGACCCGGTGATGCAGGGCCATCGCGGCCTTGATGAGTGCTGCCACGCCGGATGCCGCCTTGGTGTGGCCGATCTGCGACTTCACCGAGCCCAGGGCGCACCACGAGCCCGGACGGCCATCGGCCGAATAAACCTCCGTCAAGGCCGCGACCTCGACGGCGTCCCCCACCCGGGTGCCGGTGCCGTGAGCCTCAACCAGTTCGATGCTGGAGGGCTTGACGCCCGCAATCTCATAGGCGCGGCGCAACGCCTTCACCTGGCCCTTGGCGCTGGGCGCATAGATTGCGTTCCCCTTGCCGTCGCTCGACGCGCCAATCCCCTTGATCACCGCGTAGATTTTGTCCCCGTCCCGCTCCGCATCCGCCAGGCGCTTCAGCACCAGGATGCCGACCCCTTCGCCCAGGATGGTTCCGTCGCTGTCTTTGGAGAATGGCTTCGCATCACCCGTCGGCGAGAGCGCCGGCGTCTTGCTGAAGCACATATACATGAAGATGTCGTTGAAAGTGTCTATCCCCCCGGTCAGCACCATCTCCGCCTTGCCCGAGGTCAGTTCCATCTCCGCCAGGTGCAATGCCCCCAACGAACTTGCGCAGGCCGCGTCCACCACACAGTTGGTTCCGCCAAGGTCAAAACGATTGGCAATCCGCCCGGCGGCAACGTTTCCAAGCAGCCCGGGGAAGGAGTTCTCCTGCCAGTCAACGTAGCCTGCGGCAATGCGCTCAACGACCTCCTGCGTGACATTCTCATCGAGGCCGCTGTCCTTCAGCGCTCGCCGCCAGATGGGATGGCCCAGCCGGGCCCCCAGTGGAATAGCCAGTTCCAGGGTGCCGGTCACCCCCAGGATGACGCTTGTCCGGGAGCGGTCAAAATGCTTCCCGCCCCAATAGCCCGCGTCGCGAAGCGCTTCCCTGGCGGCAATCATCCCAAAGATCTGCGTCGTGTCGGTCGCCTCGATGTCCTTCGGGGCGATGCCATAATCCATCGGGTTGAAATCAACCGGGGAGAGGAATCCGCCCCGGGCCGCATAGGTCATGTCCGGCGCCTTCGGGTTCTGGTCCAGGTAGTCTTCGGGGGACCAGTGGGTGGCCTTGGGGACGTCGGTGATGGAGTTGACGCCTTTCTTGATGTTATCCCAGTAAGCCTCGAGATTCTCGGCCTGCGGGAAGATGCATCCGATGCCGCAGATCGCGATGTCCGGCCGCCTGCC
The DNA here is from genome assembly GCA_026397855.1 of Verrucomicrobiota bacterium. Lineage (GTDB taxonomy): Bacteria > Verrucomicrobiota > Verrucomicrobiia > Limisphaerales > UBA8199 > JAPLUA01. The sequence goes on from JAPLUA010000106.1 coordinate 33,663, forward strand.
GGCCCCGGCCCCTTGGTTCGTGCGTGTGCTCATTGATAAATCACTTCATTCAGCTTTGCCAGTTCGCAGGGAACCGGCCGGGACAGTTCGGGCAAAACCCGGACGCCCTGGCTCTTGATGGCGTTGACACGGAGCATCACGGCCGCCCCGTAAAGGATGTTCAGCCCCACTGCCACCACCCGGCGGTTCTCCGGTCGTTCCAGGAAGGTTCCCTTCACCCATTCGTTAAACGCGCCCATCGCCGAGCCGCACCAGACCTGGTAATCCATGGTCCTCGTCGGGTCTCCCGCATTGGCCCACCGCGAGCTCTGGCCAAGGTAGCTGCGGAATACCAGAGCCAGCTTGTGCTTGGGATCCCGTTCCGCCCGATCAATCTGCGACGGATCGGCCTGCCGGAAGAAGTCCTTAGTGGATTCCCAGGTTGCCGTAAGCGTGGCGCGAAAGTATTGCTTCTCCAGCATCTCGCGTTCGGCTGGGGTCAGGTCGTCGAGCGAAGCGCAACGCCGGTAAAGATCGTAAAGTTTGCCCGCCCTCATGGCAAACATGGTTCCTCGCTTTAACACCTGGACCTTGACCCCCATTTCAAACATGTCGGCCGCCGGCGCCATGGCCACATCGGCCTGCTCGGCCTGGGCCAGCAGTTTGCGCACGCTGTCGCAGGAACCCGACTCGACGCACGCCTGGTTCACGGAGCCGGTAAGAATGTAGGCCGCCCCCATCGCGAACGCAGCAGCCGCCGAAGCGGGGGTTGAGATCCCCCCGGCAGCCCCCACCCGGAGCGGGCATCGGTATTCATGCTGCGCCTGAAGGCGATCCCGGAGAGCAACCATGGCAGGCACCAGGGCGAGGGCCGGGCGGTTGTCCGTATGCCCGCCAGAATCCGCCTCGGCGGTCAGATCCTGGGCCATCGGTATCTCCCGGGCCATCCTGGCCTGGTCATTGGTGATCTCACCGGACTCAATCAACTGGATCAAAAACCGGTCCGGCGGGGGCGAAAGAAAGTGCGTGGCCACCTCGACCCGGGATACCTTGGCAACGATCCGGTTGGGGGTAATGACATTGCCCTGGTTGTCCCGATGAATCCCGGTCACCCGATAGCGGACCACCGGCAGGGTGAGCGCGAGATAAGCCGATGCCTCGACCAGGCGAATGCCCCGCTTCAGGTAGAGCCGGACCACGGCAGCCTCAAGCTCCGGCTCGTTCGGACTGTGAATCAGGTTGAACCCGTAGGGCTTGTCGCCGAGGGCTGCCTGAATCCGGTCAATCGCGGCGCTGACCCGTTCCGGACGCAGCCCCGCCGCCCCGAAAAAACCGAGCATTCCCGCCCGGGACATGGCAATGACCATCTCTTCCGACGCAATGCCGTTGGCCATGGCCCCGGTGACGTAAGGGAACCGGATCCCGTGGTCCTCGCAAAACCCGGGATCCCCGAGGTTTTCGAGGCGCATTGCAGGGGCATACGCCGAGACCGGGAGCGCGCCGCCGAGTGGGTCCACCCCCCCCAGGGAGAGCCGTCCGCCCTCGGCAACCGAGAGGCTGCCACCCTGGTCCACAATCGCAACGGGCAGGTTAAGATTCCAGAGCGCCTCCCGGAACCGGGAGAGGTCCTGAATCGGCGCCGCGCCGCCGGAACTCCACCAGCCCACTGGCTGCGTTTTCTGTTTCACATAAGTCATCATTTCACCAAACCGGCTCCAGCCGATGAACGACCGGAACACAAAGAGGCTTAAGCTTAGTTGAAACGGCCGATAAAGCGACAAGATTTCGACTGCCGTGGGGAATCGCACCCGCCTCCCGCCTGCCCGCCGGTTGAGCGCCGCGGGGGAGCCGTCCGCTAACGATCGCCACACCACGGCATCACCAGAGGCTCTCCGTGGTAGCAAGGTAGTATCAACGTCGTTTCAAGATCGTTTCAAGGTCGTTTCAAGGTTCCCATCATGCCCTCCGGACTCCCCTGCATCGAGTCCCGGTGCCCGGCTGGGGTGTGATCCGCAGCAGATTCTTCCCGACCTTGCCAAGGGCGCCGCAAATTTGGCGGCGGCCTAAATCTGCGAGTAATCCCTCGGTGTGAGGAATCGCGCGGTATTCCTGGACGTGTTGTCCTTATACTGCGGGTCACCGGAAATTGCCTTCCATCGCGGGTCGTGGCCAAACTTGGCCCACCCCGCCAGGTGCGCCGCAAGGTCGGAGCCGCTGGTGAAGTAGCGAAGATGGGGCAGATTCGGACCGGCGATCCCCTGTCCGAACATCACGGGCGACATGCCCAGATCCTTCATCAACTGGATTTCGCCGCTGTTGAACATGGCCATCTTGTTCAAGGCCGCTCGCTCGCTGTGGCTCTCGTAATCGCGCATTTCGAAGACGCGCGCAGGCGTGCGGTTCCGGGAGAACGCGGGCAGTTCCATCTGCGGCATACCCTGGAAGGCGCGGTAAAGCCAGATGTCTATGCGGTCGAAGGCGGGGCTCGCCTTCGGCACATTCAGGTATTCGGCGCCGGCGGCCTGCACTGCGGCATCGGCATTGAGGTCGGCGCTCGCCCCCACGAACGATTCCAGCGAGGCGTGGGGGATGAGCACCCAAACCGGCGAACCATCCAGCGGTTTTGAAGTCGCTGCCTTTTTATCAACCTCAAGCTCGGTAAACACGCCGACGCTTTTCACACCCCGCTGGTTCAGGGCGGGGATGAGCGCTTTCTCGAGGTAGCCGTCGAGCGGGGCCGCAGTCCCACCGGGTTTCAGGCGGTATGCGCGTAATTCGAAATAGCCGCGGCCGCCAGCAGGCTTTTCCGCAGCCGAGAGCGGCAGGCGGGCCAGGGCAGCCGCAGCGGTGGCGGCGAGGGAGGTGGTGAGGAAGTTGCGGCGTTTCATAGGCAGATATGTAATGGTTTGCTGGCGCCCCCGCTTCCAATTGACGGTGCGCGGATGGCGGAGGATTGCTTTATGCATTCACTCATGACAGTTCCATGCTGCCAGACTTGGCGGGTGGGCATCAACAGGGAACTTCGGTGAATTCAAAGGTCCGAAAAGACTCTCCCCGCAATTCGACGAGCACTCCAGCTTTCGAAGAATCCTTTCATGCGCTCCAGAGCACAGACCGCGCTTGCAATCTGCCTGCAATCGGGACAATACTAAAGCCGGTCTATGAACCCCGGCTCGCCAGATTTTAATTCCGACGCCGCGGCAACGCCGCAGGAGGAATCCCCGCCGCTTTATACCATCGGCTATGGATCACGGACCCTCGACGAATTTCTGGCGGTGCTCAAGGCCAATCGCATCCAGTATCTGATTGATGTGCGCACGGCACCCTTCTCGAAGTTCAAGCCCGACTTTTCCAGGGACCTGCTCCAGCACCACGCGGAGCGGGCCGGGCTGCGCTACGTGTTCATGGGGGACACGCTCGGCGGTCAACCCCGGGATCCGGATTGCCACACCGACGGCAAAGTGGACTACGACCGGGTGCGGGCACAGCCTTTCTTCCAGGCGGGGGTAGAGCGTCTCAGGCGGGCCTTTGAGCAGCGACACCGCGCGGCGATCATGTGCAGCGAGGGACGCCCGGAGGATTGCCATCGAAGCAAACTCATCGGCGAGGCCCTCACCGCTGCCGGCATCCCTGTTTGCCACATTGACGAGGATGGCCACGTGATCACGCAGAGGCAGGTGATAGACCGGCTCACCAAGGGGCAAATGGACCTGTTCGGAGCGCCGTCCTTCACATCGCGCAAACGTTATGCCCCCGGGCATGAGGACCCCGGCTCCGCACCGCATTGACCGCTATGGACAAGCCAGGCCCGCATCTGAAGTTCGTCACCGTGGGCGTTTATGGGTTTGCGGCCGACGCATTCTTCGAGGCGCTCCAAAAGGCGGGCGTGGACACGTTCTGCGACATCCGCTGGCGGCGCGGGGTGCGGGGACGTGAATACGCCTTCGCCAACAGCGGGCGGCTCCAGAAGCGCCTTGCTGAGATGGGCCTTCGTTATCTGCATCTGCGGGAACTGGCGCCCACTCCGACCCTGCGCCAGCGCCAGGCCGCTGCCGACAAGGCGCAAGGAACCACCAAGCGCAAGCGTGCCGTCCTGGGGGAAGTATTCGTCGCGGGCTACCAGGAGGAACGACTGGCGGGCTTCGACAGCGTGAAGTTCGTCGAGCAGTTGGGTCCCGGCGCGCGCGTTGTCGCGCTCTTCTGCGTGGAGCGCGAACCGTGCGCCTGCCATCGCTCGCTGCTGGCAACGCGGCTGTGCGAGGATCTGGGGGTGCAAGTGGAGCACCTGACGCCGGACTGAGGAGACTATGAAAGTCCTCATCGTGGCCAAGACACGCCGGGGAACAGGAGCCTGTATCGGCGGCATCACGGTGGATGGGCGAAGTGTCCGATTGGTGGCCGCGGACGCCGCCAACGAACACGCCGGCCTCGAATACGAAGTGGGCGACATCTGGGAAGTGGAGTCGGCTCCCGATGAGAGCATCCTGCCGCCGCATGTCGAGAACATCATTGTGCATCGCGCGTGGTTGAAAGATCGGTCACCAGCGCCGGAAAAGGCGATCCTTCGCCTCATGCCGCCCATCGCGGGAAGCCCGGACCGGCTGTTTGATGGGCGCCTGCAGGTCTCTCCCTCCGGGGCTCTCTACATCGCCGAGCGCACCGGCCTGCCCGGCGCCAGCACCCTGTTCTGGACGCCGGACCAACCGCTCGCGCTCGATTTCGAGGGCAAGCGCATCCGCTACCGCTACCCGACGCCCGACGGCGGTCGCACGCTCACGTTCGTCGGCTTCCAGGAGCCGATGGCGATCATCCCCGCAGGCACGTTGCTGCGCGTGTCGCTCGCCCACTGGTGGCGGCCCAGGGAAAAGCCGGACGATGAACTGCGCTGTTACGGGCAGTTGTCGGGATGGTTTCCCTGCCAGGGGCGATCGTCCCACGCGCCCCCTGTCCTTTCCACCCGCACGGCCGAACCGGTGCCCGCCGGCATGGGGAAAGCAGGCCCGGGGGAACAGGTGCGGCCTGCGCCGGCGGTTCCTCCCGACATGCGACAGGCTCGCGAGGCGATGCATCGGACCTTTGGCTTCGCTGAGTTCCTCCCCGTGCAGGGCGATGTCGTGGCCCGCGTTCTCGAAGGCCGGCACACGCTGGCTGTGATGCCGACGGGCGGTGGAAAATCGCTCTGCTACCAACTGCCCGCCCTGCTCCTGGATGGCCTCACCGTGGTGGTGTCCCCCTTGATTGCCCTGATGCAGGACCAGGTCGCGCAGATCAGCCGGTTCGGCATTCCGGCGGCATTTCTCAACTGCACGGTGCGGCACAGCGATTACATTGCCATCAACAACCGGGTCCGGCACGGCGAACTGAAGCTGCTCTATGTTGCGCCCGAGACGCTGCTGCGGCCGGAAACGCTGCTGCTGTTGGACCAGAGCCGCGTGAGGCGCCTGGCGGTGGACGAGGCCCACTGCATTTCCGAATGGGGGCACGATTTCCGGCCCGAATATCGACACCTGCAGGAGGTGCGCCGGCGTTTTCCGCAGGCCGCCTGCCTGGCCCTGACCGCCACCGCCACGGGACGCGTGCGCGAAGACATCCGGCGGCTGCTCGCCATCCCGGCCGACGGCGAGTTCGTTGCCAGCTTCAATCGGCCCAACCTTTTCCTGTCGGCGGAGCTCCGGCAGGATGACGGCCTGGCCCAGGTGCTGGCTTTCCTTGAGCAGCGTCGTGGCCAGGGAGGCATCATCTACTGCGGCACGCGCCGCCAGGTCGAGGCGTTGAGCGCCGCCCTGAATGCCAACGGCTGGCCCGCGCTGCCTTACCACGCCGGCCTTGAAGACACCGTGCGATGCCGGAATCAGGAACGGTTCATGTGCGACGAGATGCCGATCATGGTGGCAACCATCGCCTTCGGCCTGGGCATCAACAAGTCCAACGTGCGGTTTGTCCTCCATTTCAACCTGCCCAAGGACCTGGACAGCTACTACCAGGAGATCGGCCGGGCCGGACGTGATGGTCTCCCGGCGGATTGCCTCCTGCTCCACAGCCGCAGGGACGCCATCGTCCATAGCCGCTTCATTGAAAAGGGTGCCGAGACCCAGCGCGCGGGACGCAAAGCCCGCCTGAATGCGCTCGTGGGCTTCGCCGACACGTCAGGCTGTCGCCGGGTTCCGTTACTCGGCTACTTTGGCGAGCGGCAGGCGCCGCCCTGCGGCCGTTGTGACAACTGCGTGCCCGCTCTGAAAGACGGGAAGCTGGCCTATGTGATTGGCGCCGCGCGGAAGCTTTTCTCCCACCTCATCCGGCCTATCACCCGGAAACGCTGCGATGAGATCGCCGAACGCTTTGCCGCCGGTCATACCCTGGAGCAAATCGCCAGGAACTACGCAATCCAGCCGGAGACCGTCATTACGAACCTGCACCGCTTTCATCAGGGCGGCGGCCAACTCGATGCCCGGCGTCTGCTGGCATGGTCCAGGTTGCCCGAGCCAGACCAACGCCGTGTGCTCGAAACCTTCCATCGCCTCGGCATGGATCGCCTCGCACCTATCCATGGGGCCCTGTCCGGCACGGTCGATTATGGCGAGCTGCACCTGCTGCGGCTGTATGCGCTCTGCCGGGGCCGCGCCAGCGATCAACCGGCGCATTCCGCTGCCGGCGCCGGCAACTCCCGCCCGATTTCTCCCCACCGATAGCCGAAACCCGGACCCCGCACGCTCGCAAGATCCACTGCGCCGTGCCGTCGCTGATAAAGGCCCGGATGCACTACTGCTTCGGGCCGCGAAGCTTCCGGATAGAACTGCATGGCATTGGTCTCCACCCCCATGATGGTTCCCGTGTAAGCGGCCAGCAGCACGTGCGGGATTTGCGCCAGCATCGGGTTGGTCAGATCCTGCACCATCAGGCTCATGCCGTGCGCCCGGGCCCAGCAGGCGCTGAGCAGCGCGCCGGTCTGGGTCTTGCAGGTCTTGAGCGCCACACCCGACCAGCCCAGCTCGCGGCCCAGCCGCACCAGCCGCCAGTCGTGTGCGCTCTCGTCCAGGAATAACGGCTTGCGCGCCGACACGCTGCGCACGTCCATCCGGTGCCGCTCCAGGTCGTAGGGGAAGGGCTGCTCCACGTAAAGAATCATGCCGTAGATCCGCGGATTCTCATCCCGCAGCCGATCCAGGATTGCATTCACATAATCCGGCTCGGTGACGGTGCAGTTGAAGTCGGCGGACAACCAGTCCACGGCGTTGTCGAGAGCAATCCGGCCGACCTTGAGCAAGCGACTGTAGTCCCAGGCGGCATCATTGCCGCGCAACTTGACCTTGAGGCACTTGAGGCCGTCACGCTGAATCCAATCCGCCAGCAGCACCGGGTAGCCGTCCTGCGGCTCGCTGCCGGTCCGCTCAGCTTCCTTCAGCAAATCCAATCCCCCTACGAGGTGCCAGGCTGCCAGGCTCTCCTTGCGGTGCGTGGACAGGAAGTCAGCCGGGTATTTGCCCGCAAAACTGACGCCCGAATGCGGCACCGCCTGCAGGAAGTGCCCCAGGTCGCGGTTCATGAACCCGGCGTGGTAAGTCTCGTAAGTGGGGCAGCCATGCAACTGGCCGTATGCATCATGCACCGCCAGGTCGAAAGGCGAACAGCACACCAGCGCCGCGAGCAAAGGCACCGGTTCCTTGCCGCGCCGATGACGCCGGTTAAACCCTTCCAGCCAGCCGGGCAGTACCGTCTCCAGGAAATCGTGACCCAGCTCGATCGGGTGGCCTCGCGTGCGAATGCTCGCCCACAGATCGGTCAGCTCAACGCAGAACGCCTTCAACATCCCATGCCGTTCCTCGTAGGGAACCGCGCTCGGCCAGACCCACTGGACGCTCAGGGGCGTTTCGCCCCAACCCTCCGCCGTTCGCCCCTGGTCGTCGGCTACGGTAACCCGTGCGCGCGCGCAGGTCACCTGCGTCAGCGTTTCCGTGCCGAACTTCAGCGCCACCCGCGTCTGCACCGGCAGGAAGTAAAGCGCCGCCCCGACTGTGTGGATGTCCGTTAATTTGCCCATCGCCGATGATTAAGCCCCAACCCGCCGCCATCAACAAGCCGGATCTGGCATTACCTTTGCCGATGCCCCCAGGCTTGGGGCCTCCGGCTGGGCGGTGTCTTACTACTGTCTTACTGCTGTCTTACCACTGGGGGGTCTGGAGCCCGGTCAAAACCACCCTTTCCCCGGCATGCTGGCAATTCGAGGCGACCCCGTTGAGGGGGGAGCGGACCGCCTGACGCCGCTTTCCACCCAACGAAGCACGAAGGCAATCATCACCCGTGCGCATCTTCGATTTTCCGGAGCGCGGACATTCTTGTCCGCTTGGGGGTTGACTGCGCTACGGGAGCGGACAAGAATGTCCGCGCTCCAATTGCCCAGTGGTGGTGGTTTTGGGAAAATCCAAGATGCGCACACATCACCCTCAACCCGGACTGAACCCCCTTGCCTGCCGCGCCCGAGTGTGCCATTCTGGCCCCATCGGCGCCGGTAGGCCATCAACGATCAACTCTGGACCAACAACTTAGCCGTGACCTCGCTCGAAAAGGCTCTGCGCGACTTCGCCCAGTTCGCCGCCAGGCTCAAAGGCGACGAAAAGAGCGAAGCCCAAACCTTTCTCTTTCACCTGCTGGCCGCCTTCGGCCACGACCCCAGCACCTTGCCGGAGGGGTCCACCTTCGAATACCGCGTCCGCTTTGCCAACGAGCGCACCAAGTTCGCCGACTTCGTCTGGCCCGGCCGCGCCCTCATCGAGATGAAGTCCCGCGGCGTCAAGCTTTCCAAGCACTACCAGCAGAGCTTCGACTACTGGCTCAACCTGGTCCCGCACCGCCCGCCCTACGTCGTGCTCTGCAACTTCGACGAGTTCTGGATCTACGACTTCAACACCCAGCTCAATGAACCGGTGGACTGCATCCCGGTCGCCGACCTGCCCGCCCGCCATGCCGCGTTGAACTTCCTGTTCCCCCGCGCCTTCCAGCCCCTCTTTGGCCACAACTGGGTGGAGGTCACCCGCGAAGCCGCCCGGGATGTCGCCCAGGCCTTCAACTCGCTGGTCGCGCGCGGCGAGGACCGCGTCCGCGCCCGCCGCTTTGTCCTCCAGTGCGTGGTGGCCATGTTTGCCGAGGACATCGGCCTGCTGCCGCGCGACATCTTCACCCGCCTGCTGGACGAATGCCGCCGCGGCGCTTCCTCCTACGACCTCATCGGCGGCCTGTTCCGCCAGATGAACGACCCGAACCCCGCCCGCGCCGGCCGTTACGCCGGGGTGGACTACTTCAACGGCGGCCTCTTCGCCACGGTGGACCCCATCGAGTTGACGCCCCCCGAGGCCGGCCCCCTGTTTGCCGCCGCCAACGAGAACAACTGGGGCTACGTCCAGCCCATCATCTTCGGCACCCTGTTCGAGGGAAGCCTCGGGAAGGAAGAACGCCACGCCCTGGGCGCGCACTTCACCTACGAGTCGGATATCCAGAAGATCGTCCG
>JAPLUA010000123.1 GCA_026397855.1 Verrucomicrobiota bacterium
CGGGCAGGCTAGAATAGTCTCAAGCACACGAATGACAACGCGACGCAATTCTCCCAGTTCGATAAGCCGCCTCCGGGCGACAATCCCCCGCCTTTGCCGCCTGGCGGGGACGGCGGTCCTTTTTGCGGCGGCGGTGGCGCGCGCGGCCAACGGCACCTGGTCGGTGGACACCTCGGGCAATTGGAGTGATACCAATAACTGGCTGCTGAAGATTGTGGCCGACGGGGCGGGCAGCACCGCCGACTTTACCATTGTCAACATCACCGCCAACCGGACGGTTACGCTGGACGGAGACCGGACGATTGGAATCGTCCAGTTCAAGGATACCAGCGGCAGCTCAACCTGGACGCTGGGCGGCAGCTCGACCCTGACCCTGGATAACGGGACCAACACCCCCAAAGTCAGGGCACCGGCGCAACCAGCCTACATCAGCGTCGTCCTGGCCGGGACCAATGGCGTGGCGGCGCCCGACCAGGTCGGGACGATCGTATTCAATGCCGCCAACACCTATACCGGCCAGACGGCGATCTACCGGGGCACCCTGCGGGTCGGCAACAGCAACGCCCTGCCCAGTGGAAGCCGTGCCGGGGACATCATCCTCTACCTGGGCGGCAATTCCGGCAATTTCCCCCAGTTGGACCTGGATGCGTTCAACATCACGATCAACGGGCTCAGCAGCGCCGTATCTGACACGGGCTCGATCGCGCTGCCGAAGGTGACTTCCCTCAGCAGCACCGCCGGCACGAGCACATTGACGCTCGGGGACAACAACGCCAGCGGCACCTACGGCGGCACGATCGCCAATGGCGGCACCCGCACGGTGGCGCTGAGGAAAATCGGGGCGGGCACACAGATTTTGAATGGCACCAACTCCTACAGCGGCGGGACGACGATCAGCGGGGGCACGCTGGTGCTGAACGGCACCAACTCCGGCACCGGGGCGCTGGTGGTCGCCGGCGGGACCCTGGGCGGCTCGGGCTCGATTGCGGCCACCGTTGCGGTCGGCCTCGGCGGCGTCCTCAATCCCGGGAGCGGCGCGGGGGCTTTAACCTTGAGAGGCGGTCTGTATGTAAGCGGCGGGGCCTGCGTTTGGGATCTGGCGGCCCACAGCACGAACAACCCGGGCACCGACTATGACCAGGTGCTGCTGAAGGGCGGCAACCTGGCCCTGGCCCCCGCGCGCCTCAGCCTTAGGTTCATCGGCACATCCACCACCCCCGACGCTGGCGATCCTTTCTGGCAGTTGCCGCGGTCCTGGAAGATCCTCTCCGTCAGCGGCGGTACCAACGCGGGCATCCTACATCGAGAACGGCAGCTACGCCGCCGGCAACTTCGCGACTACCGTGGATGCCGCCGGCAGCATCATACTGACGTTCACCCCCGGGGCCCCGGCGACGAACATCGTGGACTTCAGCACCGCGGCCAGCCGGCTGTTTCCTTCGGGCGTGCGCGGGCAGTGCCCTTATCGATCGGCCGACGCCCCCTCCTACGCGGCGATGTACAGCATGAGCCAGCCGAGCCTCATGCGCGGCATTGCGGGCGGCCTGGACGCGGACACCTACGACTGGCGGATCCGGCAGAGCGGGTCGAAATGGGGCGCAACCGCCTGGGGCACGATGGTCACCTCGCTGGATTACCTGCGCACCTGCCGCGATACCGGCTCCGAGCCGCTGTTCACGGCCAACATGTTTGGCGGCGGCTACCTCAACGGCTACGGCACGTGGGTGTGCCAGTTTGACAACCACACCAACCTCTTCAACCCGGGCGGCTACGGCACCAACGCGGTGACCGGCACTGCCGCTCAGATGGCCGCGGACTGGGTGCGCTACTGCAACATCCTCGTGCAGGCCTACCGCCAGGGCCAGGAGAGCCTGATCGGCTATGACCCGAACTTCAGCGCCGCCGACAACGCCGAGAACCTGCGGGTTTACAACTCGGTGAAGCTCGGCGGCGACTGGGGCGGGCGCGACGTGCTGCTGTCCGGCGGCGAGCCGACGGCGCCCAAAGTCACCTGGTGGGAGGTGGGCAATGAGCCGGAGGTTGACTTGGGCCCGGACTCCACGCTTGTGAACCAGCATGTCATTGCCGACAAGATCGTCTTCCGCGACCGCTACCGGGTGATCGCCAACGCCATGAAGGCGGTGGACAGCTCGATCCGGACCGGCCCCTGCCTCACGAGCGGCAGCAACAACGAATGGCTCGGACGGGTGGCGGAAGACCCCAATGCCCCCATGGATTTTGTGAGCGTTCATCCCTACCTGAGCACGGTGAAATACGCCTATCCGAACCCGACCAACATGACGGCGGCGTTGATGGACATCAATCGCTACGTGGCGGACCATGTCTCGGGCACCGTCCTGACGCTCAGCAACTACGGGGGCGCCACGCGGTCCGGCACGAAGCCGGCGGGCTGGTATTGGAACACGCCGCTCATTGCCAGCGAGTATAACCCGGTCAACTGGGACGCCACCTGGGAGATAAAGATCTCGATGGCCAGCGGCCTCGCCACGCTGGAACATTGCTTCCGCTTCGCGCATCCGAACCGGCCGGCGAGCGCCCTCCCATCCTGGCTCGGCGCGAACTACTGGGAGGTTCCGGCGGGTGTGGTCTCGCTAACAAATGTCTTTGTGGCGCTGCGGGATTTTGCGGGCGACATGGTCCTGGAGAACCCCTCGCCGGGCCCGCAACCGGTGCCCGATTTCGCCCCGCCCGGCTGGCCGCTGCGCGTGTACCTGACACGGCAAACCAACGGCGCCAACCGGATCCACCTGTGGGGCCTGAACTTCTCGGAGAACCTGGACCAGGCGGCAAGCCTCATCCTGACCAACCTCCCCTTTACGGTGGGGCAAGCCTTCCGTCGCTCGTTCGGTAAACCCGGCGGGGAGAACTCGCTGACGAACGCGACCGGTTTGGGCTGGACCGTGCAGGAGGTGACCGGCAGCGTGAACCCGTCCCGCTTCACGCTCGCCGTCGAGAAGGCGAGCTTTGCCATCCTCACGCTGCAAGAAACCCGCGCGACCAACTGGTATTGGGACACTTCCATGTCAGTGGGCCTGCAGGGCGGCAGCGGCACATGGGGCGCCAACCGCCTGAACGGCAACTGGAGCACATCGGTTGCCGGCGAAAATCCAATGCTCGCCTGGGCGGACGGCTGCGGCGCGGTGTTCGATGCCGGGCTGTCCTCAGGCGGCATGATTACGGTGACGGCGACGGTGTCCCCGCGCTCGCTGGTCGTGAACAGGGCCGGCTGCGACTTCACCGGGAGCGGCACCATCCTGCTGGGCGAGGACGGGATGCGGATCAACGCCCCGATCCATGTCGGCGGCAGCCCGGCCAATGCCATGCTCGCCGGCAGCGGCGGCTTGCTGGTGAATCCGGGCGCGGGCAACACGGTGACCTTTAATGGCGC
>JAPLUA010000636.1 GCA_026397855.1 Verrucomicrobiota bacterium
GGATGCCCCGCAATCGCGCCTGGAGGCCGCTACAGGGCTTTGACGGGGCCGGGTGGTATGTGGGGACCCCCGGAATGTAACAAATCGCTCTAATGCCCGTTATGCGGTGTGACGTAACAAAGGCCCGCGGTGGCGGAAGCGGGGGTGGGTCCTGCGGCTTAAGCCGGCAGAATGCCGGCGCTCCGCCCTGCTCCGGAGCCTTGCAAATCCGCTTGCTTGCCCGTATTATCTCACATGACGATGCTTAGAGCAGTATGAAACGACGTTTGATCTACGGGGTGGTGGCGCTGGCGCTGGCGGCTAATCTGCTGGTCGGGGCCAGGATTTACATGGCCTCCGCCGAGGCGGCGGAAAAGGACGCGGCCTACCCGAGCCTCGAGCTGTTTACCTACGTGATGGAGAAGGTTCGCAAGGACTACGTGGACGGCCAGAAGCTGACTTACCAGGACCTGGTGTATGCCGCGCTCAAGGGGATGATCAACACGCTGGACCCGCACAGCGAATTCATGGAGCCCGAGAAATACAAGGAGCTCCAGAACGACACCCAGGGCGCCTTTGGCGGGCTGGGTATCGTCGTTGCCATGAAGGACAACTTTATCACGGTGGTCACGCCCATGGAAGATACGCCGGGGTTCAAGGCGGGGATCCTTTCCGGCGACCGCATCGTGAAGATTAACGGCAAGAGCACCGAGAAGATGAGTTTGCCGGATGCCGTCAAAAACCTGCGCGGCGAGCCGGGCACCGACGTGCAGATCACGCTGTTTCGCCCGTCCTCGAACGCGATGAAGGATTACAAGCTGACCCGCGCGGTGATCAGCATTGACATGGTCAAGGACATCAACGGCAAGAAGGAGTTTCCGCTCGGGGATAGCAAGATCGGCTACGTGCGCCTGGTGCAGTTCGGGGAGAAGACCAGCACCGACCTGGAAGCGGCGATCCAGAAGCTCAAAGCGCAAGGGATGCAGGGGCTGGTGCTGGATTTGCGCTGGAACCCGGGCGGGCTGCTGGAGCAGGCGGTGGATGTCTGTGAGAAGTTCCTGCCGCGCGGGGAGCTGGTCGTCACAACGGAAGGCCGCAATCCCAGCCAGAACTCGGTGCGGCGGGCGATGGGGCGCGGGGACGAGCTGCACAAGATGCCAATGGTAGTGCTCGTCAACCTGGGGAGCGCGAGCGCCTCCGAGATCGTTGCGGGCTGCCTTCAGGACTTGAAGCGCGCCATCGTCCTGGGCGAGAAGACCTTCGGCAAGGGCTCTGTCCAGAGCATCATTCCGCTGGCGCCGCTGCCGGACGGCACTCCCGCGCTGCGGCTGACCACAGCCAAATACTACACCCCCAGCCACAAAGTCATCCATGAGGAAGGCATCACGCCGGATATTGTCGTGCCGATGACCGAGGAGCAGGAGCGCCAGGTACAGCTCAAGAACACCCCGGGCGGCCTGGAGAGCCTGGAAGGCAAAGACCGGGAACGGATGACCGGCACCCGCGACCCGCAACTGGACCGGGCCATGGACCTGCTCAAGGGCATCACCCTCTTCACCCATCGCGCCCCCGCAACAGACAAGCAACCCGCCAAGGCCCAGAAGATGGCGGCGAAGTAGCCACCCAAAGAGCACGCATCACGTTTCACGCATCACGTTTCACGCATCACGTTTCACGCATCACGTTTCACGCATCACGTTTCACGCATCACGCATCACGTGCAACCGCTGCAGAGTCGTGACGAGTGACGAGTGACGAGTGACGCGTCCAAACCCACCCCATGCCCATCCTAGCCTTCGAGACCTCCTGCGATGAGACCAGCGCGGCCGTGGTCCACCAGGGGCGGGTGCTGTCCAATGTCATATCCTCCCAGATCGCTCTCCACGCCGAATACGGCGGGGTGGTCCCGGAGCTGGCGGCCCGTGAGCATCTTCGCAGCCTTTTGCCGGTCGCCCGAAGGGCCTTGCACGAGGCCGGGGTTTCCGTCGGCCAACTGGAGGCGGTCGCGGCCACCCAAGGGCCCGGCTTGCCCAGCGCCCTGATGGTGGGACTCAAGGCGGCCCAGGCTGTCGCCTACGTCCTGCGCCGGCCTTTCCTCGGCATCCACCACCACGAAGCGCACCTGTATTCGCCGTGGATCAAGGGCCAGCCGCCCGTGGCGGATTTCCCGGAGCTGCAGCCCAACGTGTCGCTGATCGTCAGCGGCGGCCACACGCTGCTGGTGCATGTCCGCGCGGAGCTGGATCACAAGGTCCTCGGCTCGACCGTGGATGACGCCGCTGGGGAATGCTTCGATAAGATCGGGAAACTCATGGGCTTGCCCTACCCGGCCGGCCCCGAGATAGACCGCCTGGCTGAGACGGGAAACCCCAAGGCGTTCAAGTTCCCCCGGCCGATGAAGGACGATCCCAACGACGACTTCAGCTTCAGCGGCCTGAAGACCTCGGTGCGCTATTTCCTGCGCGACCACCCCGCCCTGCTGGATGACCCGCAGCAGATACGCGATCTGTGCGCCAGCGTCCAGGAAGCGATTGTCGAGGTGCTGGTGGCCAAGACCATCCGGGCAGCCCGGCGTCGTGGCGTCCGGTGCGTGACCGCTTCCGGCGGCGTGAGCTGCAACCGCGGGCTGCGCCGCGACCTGGCCACCGCCTGCGGACGAGCGGGCCTGTCCCTGCGCCTGGCGGAGAAGACGCTTTGCGCCGACAACGCAGGGATGATCGGCGTCCTGGCGGAGCGGAAGTTCCGCCTGCGCCCGGAGGAGACCTCCCCGGACGCGGACATCCTTCCCGGCTGGGCGCTGTAGCGCGCCCCTACCCTACGGAGGCTGCGATCAGCGCAAGCACTTTCTCCACCGCCTCCTCCGCCTTCACGAGCAGGAGCGCCCCGCCGCGCGGCTTGATTTCAACCTCGCCTTTAGCCAGCGATTTCTCGCCAATGCCGACGCGAATCGGGAAACCGACCAGCTCCGAGTCCTTGAACTTGACCCCGGGGCGGTCGTTGCGGTCGTCGAGAATCACATCCACCCCGCGCGCCGTCAGCTCGGAATAGATCTGCTCGGCGCGCTGCATCACAGCGCTATCCGGCGCCACGGCCAGCGGCGTGATGCACACCGTGTAAGGTGCCACGCTGACGGGCCAGATGATGCCGTTGTCGTCGTGGCTCTGCTCGATGACCGCCTGCAGCGTGCGGGTGACGCCGATGCCGTAACAGCCCATGATCGCCGGCTGCTGCTTGCCAGTTTCGTCCAGGAACAGGGCTTTGAGCGCCTCGCTGTACTTGGTGCCGAGCTTGAAGACATGACCGACCTCGATCGCGCGACGGACCTTGAGCGGCTGGCCGCACTTGTGGCAGGGCTCACCCGCCTGCACCAGGCGCAATTCCGCCCACTGCCCGACTTGAATGTCGCGACCGATGTCAACGTGGCGGAGGTGAAAGCCGTCCTCGTTGGCGCCGGTGGCCATGTCCGCGGCGCCCCGCAGACGCTCGTCGGCGTAAATGGGGAAGCTGGCAACACCCACCGCGCCGAGGCTGCCCGGATGCGCGCCAAGCGCGGCAAAAATCTCCTGTGCCTCAGCCGGGCGGAAGTTCCCGGTGCCGAGCGTGCCGACGAGCTTCGCCTCGTTCAACTGGTCGTCGCCCCGCATCAGGATCAACACCAGCTTGCTGTCGGCAACATAGACCAGCGTCTTGATCTGCCGCGCAGCCGCCACATTGTATGGCGCCTGCGAAAGCGCATCAATCGTCACCACCCCCGGGGTAGGGAACTTCTCGACCGGGGACTGCGGACCGGGGACTGCGGACAGTGGACCGGGGACTGCGGACTGTGGACCGGGGACTTCAGACTTCCCCGCCCCGCTCGTCGCCTTCTCCACGTTCGCGGCGTAGCCGCACCCGTCGCAGAACACGACCTCATTCTCGCCCGTCTCCGCAGGCACCATGAATTCGTGGGAGAACTTCCCGCCCATGACCCCCGTGTCGGCCTCCACGGCAATCGTCTTGAGGCCGCA
>JAPLUA010000546.1 GCA_026397855.1 Verrucomicrobiota bacterium
CCGGTACGGTGACTGACGACACTGCGAAGGCAGTGAAAGAGGTCAAGGCGGGCCGCGTGGAGTTCAAGGTTGACAAGGCTGGCAACATCCATGTGCCGGTCGGCAAGACCAGCTTCAGCCCCATCCAGATCGAGGAAAATGCTCGTGCTGTCATTGAGGCAGTAGTCAAAGCCAAACCCCATAGTGTCAAGGGCGAGTATGTGCAGAGTTGCACATTGTCCGCGACGATGAGCCCTCCAGTGCGAGTGGACCTGAAGGAGTTCACGGCCTGACCGGGTCGGCGACAGTTTTACATCTTTAATTCCTTATTGACCTAAGAACATGCGACCCGAAAAGCAAAGTTTAACTCAGGAGTATCTTGCGCGGCTGAACGCCGCTCCATTTTTCATCGTGGTGAATTATAAGGGGATGAAAGTGGCGCACCTGACAGAGTTGCGTAAGCGTCTCACCAAGGCTGGCGCGGAGATTCATGTCGTCAAGAATTCGGTCTTTCGAATCGCCGCAAAGGAAGCGGGCGTTGGAGATCTGAATGGTGCCCTGACCGGCCAAATGGCCGTTGTCAGCGGGAAGCGGGACATTTCGGCTGCGGCAAAAGTGGTGAAGACATTTGGATCCGAGTTTGATCGGCTGAAGATTCATTTCGGATACCTCAACAACCAGCGGCTCGAACAGGCCGAATTGCTGATCCTGGCGGACTTGCCGTCCATCGAGGTCTTGCGGAGCACGCTGCTCGGGCTGTTTAACGCCCCGGCATCGAGGTTGGTGCGACTCCTTAGCACTCCAGCCAGCCAGATGGCGCGGATATTGCAGGCGCGGGCTGACAAGCTGGGCGAGGTGGCGCCAGCACCTGCAGCAGCATAGTTTTCAGGCGCAAGAGCGGTCCTCGTTCAAGCGCCTCATGGCAAACACAATTTCAGACCCGTTCTAAGCCGACGGGAATGGAAGCAAACAATAACGTAAATCGTCGGTAAGCGGGCAGCGAACTTAATTCGCTCATGGCCGTGGGCGGCGACGAGACGAAACGAAAGGTAATACAATGGCCCTAGACAAAGCAAAAATCGTAGAAGAACTTAGTAATGCAACTGTGCTCGAAATCGCCGACTTGGTGAAAGAGCTGGAATCCAAATGGGGAGTTTCTGCTGCTGCGCCAGTCGCGGTAGCGGCGGCAGGCCCTGCTGGAGCGGCGGCACCTGTAGCGGAAGCCAAGACCGCGTTCGATGTCATTCTGGCCTCGGTGCCGGCTGACAAGAAGATCGCTGTCATCAAGGCTGTCCGCGAAGTGAAAGCCGGCCTCGGCTTGGCGGAAGCCAAGGCCCTTGTAGAGGGTGCGCCCAAGCCGGTTTTGGAAGGCGCCAACAAGGCTGACTCCGACGCTGCAAAGAAGAAGCTGGAAGATGCCGGAGCGAAGGTTGAAGTGAAGTAAGAACTCTGCGCTCAGGGACGGCGGCCTTTTGTCCGCCGTCCCTGACTCGCTTTTGTTAGAATAACGAAGGTCCCAGATTAGAATAGAAAACATCAGCGAAACCACCGTCGGTGGTTTGATTTTCGGCAAGTTCACTCTTGTACCGAGTGAGCTTGTCTTGTGTCGTTTACAAGTAAAAAAGGTCTGGCGTAGTTGCCAGCCAGTTATTAAAGGCCCAAATGTCATCGCGAGTTACTGAACGGATAAACTTCGGCAAGATCAAAGAGATCATCGCTCCGCCCAACCTGATCGAACTGCAGACCAATTCCTACGTTGACTTTCTGCAGGCGGAGGTCCCGGCCTCCAAGCGGAAAAACCTCGGGCTGCAAGCGGTGTTCACGGAAGTGTTTCCAATCGAGAGACGACGGCAAGTGTGTGCTCGACTTTCACTCCTACGAGATCGGCGAGCCGAAAATTGACTGGCTTGAATGTCTCCGTGAGGGGTTGACCTATGGCGCGCCACTTTACGTGACCTTCCTCCAGAAGGAGGAGAAATCCGCCAAAGAGGAAAAGGTCTTCATGGGGGAACTGCCCTTGATGACGCCTCAGGGGACTTTTGTCATCAACGGTGCGGAACGGGTCATTGTCAGCCAATTGCACCGCTCCCCCGGGTTGGCCTTCGAGGCGACGCAGCATCCGAACGGCAAAATGCTTCATTCATTCCGGATCATTCCTGATCGCGGCTCATGGTACGAAGCACAGTTCGACACCAGCGATCTGCTCTATGTCTATCTCGACAGGAAGAAGCGCCGACGGAAGTTCCTCACCACGACATTTTTCCGCGCGCTTGCCTTCTTAGACAGCGATGTCAAGAGCAAGGAAACCCAGGATAAGGGCAGGGGCACGGACGAGGAGATCCTCAAGCTGTTTTATGAGGTTGAGGAACTCAGCGTCAAGGACGCAGAAAAACGCGAAGACCTTGCGAACAAGGTCCTGATTGAGGATGCGGTTGATCCCGATAAGGGGCTGGTGGTGGCACGCGCTTTTGAGCCCCTCTCCAAAGCTGTCGTGAAGCAGATTTCCGAGTTAGGGGTTCATAAGATCAAGGTCGTGGATACGGCTCTCGATGACGGGATCGTCATCAAGTGCATGAAGAAGGATCCGGCCAAGAACGAAGAGGAAGCCCTCAAGGACATTTACCGTCGCCTGCGCCCCGGGGATCCGCCCACGGCAGCGAACGCTCGGGCGCTGATCAAGCGCTTGTTCTTCGATGCCAAGCGTTACGATCTGGGCCGCGTCGGTCGTTACAAGATCAACCAGAAGCTGGGCATTAAAGGAGGCGATTCCCGTATCCTGACCAAGGCCGACCTGGTGGCTGCTACCAAGTATTTGCTCCGCCTGAAAAAGGGCGAGGGCAGTCTGGATGACATTGATCACCTCGGCAGCCGCCGCGTGCGCACCGTTGGGGAACTGCTTGCGAACCAGTGCCGCGTCGGTCTGGCCAGGACCGAGCGCCTGGTGAAGGAGCGGATGACCCTTTTCGACCAGGGAGTCGAATCCATGTCCCCGCAGAAGCTGA
>JAPLUA010000083.1 GCA_026397855.1 Verrucomicrobiota bacterium
ATCCCCTGCTCGGACTTCTTCACGATTGATGTGGCGGATTGGATCGGCAAACCGGCGGAGGCGGAGGCGGTCAAGGCACTGGTGGACCGGCACCCGGAGCTGGTGGGGCGGCATGCGATTGCCGGGATCGAGGCCCCGGTGGAGACGACCCGCGCGGAAGTGGAGCAGATGGCGTCCAAGTATTTGCTGGCCGTGCAGGAAGCGGGCCGGACTTACCGGCACATAACCCAGGCCAAGGGCGAGGGCCGGTTTATCACCGAGGTATCGCTCGATGAGACCGACAGCCCCCAGACCCCGACCGAGCTGCTGCTGATCCTGGCGGCGCTGGCCGACGAGGGGATCCCGGTGCAGACGATTGCGCCCAAGTTCACCGGCCGGTTCAACAAGGGGGTTGATTACGTGGGCGACGTGGCGCAGTTCGAGAAGGAGTTCAACGCGGACTTGGCGGTCATTGCCCATGCGGTGAAGCAGTATGGGCTGCCCGCCAACCTGAAGCTGAGCGTTCACTCGGGCAGCGACAAGTTTTCCCTCTACGGACCGATACGCCGGGCGCTGGCGCGCTTCCAGGCGGGGGTGCACGTGAAGACGGCGGGCACGACCTGGCTGGAGGAAGTGATCGGGCTGGCGGAGGCTGACGGCCTGGGCCTGGCCCTGGCCAAGGAGATCTACGCCGGGGCGCTGGCGCAGGCTGAAGAGCTATGCCGCCCCTATGCCACGGTGATTGACATTGACCCGCGGCGGCTGCCATCGGCGGAAGCCGTGAACGGCTGGAGCGCCGGGGAATTCGTGGCGGCGGTGCGGCATGAGCAGCAGAACAAGGCCTTCAACCCGCACATGCGGCAGTTGCTCCACGTGGGCTACAAGATCGCCGCCAAGATGGGCAATCGCTACCTGGACGCGCTAGCCGCCTGCGAGGTCACGGTCTCCAAGAACGTCACGGAGAACCTGTACCGGCGCCACCTGAAGCCGCTGTTCCTGGATCGGGGTTAAAGCCCCCGGCAGAATTCAGTTGCTGCCGCCGGAGCGGTGTTCGTCACAGCGGCGGATGCTGGCGTCGAGCCTGGGGCCCAAAGCGGGAACCAGCCCCTTCAGCTGCACGTAAACATTCTTTGCCTGGGCCCACTGCTGCAGCTTCTCCGCCAGGCGACCGGCCTGCGCGCCGGCCTCCTTCCGCCAGAACAACGCGGATTCTTCGCCATCGCGCAGATTGGAGCCGACAAACACGTCGAGACAATTGGCGAGCGCCAGGTTGAGCAGGGCCGTTCGATTTGTGCCTGCAGTCTGCTGGTCCGCCTGCTTTTCCAGCACGACGGCCAGGCCGACCCTGGCCTGGCTGCGCGCGGCGACGTCGGCGTTCGTGGCGAGGATCACCTGCTGGAAGGCATTAGTGACATCGTCGTATTGCTGGGAGGACTTGGCCCATTGCAACAGGGCGTTCGCGCGTTCTCCCCAGGCCAGCGCAGCCAGCCGGTTGGTGGGGTAGAAGTCGCAGATGCGCTTGAAGCTTTCGATGGCCTGCTGGAGGTCTGCGGCTTTATTGGTGGAATCCTGGCTCATGTAGCAGCTGCCATGGGCCAGCAGCGCCTGAAGCCGCAGGTGCTCAGGGCAGTTGGTATTGTTGTAGAGGCTGCTGAAGTAGCCCCGGGCGTCGTCCCATTCCTGCCGGGCAAAAGCGGCGCGGCCGGCCATCATCTGCGCCTGGCAGGTGAGCTCGGATGCGTGCCAGTTGGTCTGCAGCAGCCAGCGGTAGCTCTTCCCCGCCTCCACAAACACCCCGTTGTTGAAGTAGTAATTGCCGACCCACATTTGCGCCAGGGGCGTCAGTTCGTTGGTCGGGAAGCGCGCTACAAAGCCGGTGAAGCGGGCCAGCGCGTTGGTCTCGTCCCCCGCCTGGAAGGTCGCCTGGGCGCGGTAGAATTCGGCCTCCGGCCGGAATGCATCTGAATTGGTGAAGGTGGCCAGCCACCGGTCATACTGCCGGAGGGCGTTGGTCCATTGATTCTCCTGCTCGTAAGTTCGCGCAAGGGCCAGTTCGACAGCCGGCCGCAAGGGATCGGCGGGAGCTATCCGGATGAAATCCGAGAGCATTTTGCGAGCGCCAGCCGGGTCTCTCTGGCGGGCGACATCGAGTCCTGCCAGCAGGAGGGCGCTGCCGGTATGGAAGCTGTTGGGATACCACGCGAGGAGTTTTGCCAGGGCATTGGTCGCGGCCGCCAGGTCGCCGCCAGCCACCCCGGCCTGCACGACCTGATAGAGCGCAGGCTCGAACAGGTTGGTCTCCACCTCCGGGATG
>JAPLUA010000386.1:0-13267 GCA_026397855.1 Verrucomicrobiota bacterium
CTTTGCCGGCGCTGACCAGCAGGCGGACGTTTTGCCAGGCGAACTCTTTCAGCTCATCAGCCAGGCTGGCCAGCGATTCGGTCACGTCTGCCCCTGCGGCGGCCTTTTCCTCCCCGAGAAAGTTGCAATTCTTGAGCCAGATGACTTTGCCGCTGCCAAAGAACGGCAGGGTCTGTAGGGCTTCCCGCAGCTTCCCCAGCACTCGCAGCGCCTCGGTGCTGTTGGCCACGGCGGCATCAATGACTTCATGGTCCATCCCGCCCATCTCCCCGGTCCACTGGGCGTAGATCTCCTTCGCCCGCTGCCGCACGGCGAGCTCATCCTCGCCGCACACGAGGAGAAGGGGTGCGGATTGCCTGGCAGCCGATGGGGGCATTTTGCCTATTCCGCCTCGTTGCCGTTCTCGTTGATGCGGTCCAGCACTTCCGTCATGTCCTCCACCTGTTCGAAGAGGGCGTGGCTGACGAAGATCGGCCGCTTCTGGGCCGTGGCGAGCGCGAGGCAATCGCTGGGCCGCGCGTCTATCTCCACGATCTTGCGCGCCACCTCATTCTGCTGCTGGAGGATGAGCCGGGCGAAATACGTCGAGTTCTTGAGCTCGGTGATGACGACCCGTTCCACGGAGATGCTGAACCCCTTGAAGATGCTCTGGATGAGGTCGTGCGTGAGCGGGCGCTCCTTGGGGGTGTCCCGCAGGAACATGCCGATCACGGCGCCCATGTTCGGCTCGACGTTGATCACGAAGACCTTCTTGTCATTGCCGACGAAGAGGGCGCAGCCGCTGTTGGCGGGCAGGATTCCGCGGATCTGAACAGGCACGACGTCATTCTTCATATCCACAGTGTATGGCCGAACACGGAAAACACAAGCCCCTGCGCCGGGGGCGGCTTCCTGATACTGCCACCCGATAGCAGCGCAAGCCTCTACCTTGCGATCGTCCTGGCAAGCTTTGAGCGGCAAGATTGGTGTTGATCCCGGGGGATTTGTGTGGAGTCTTGAAGCCTGCAGAAGAACAGACTCCTGCAGGTCGTTATGAACAGACTATGAAGACATTGATTGCTTGGCGTCCTGCCGCTGCCCTTTGGGCAGCCTTTATCCTTCTCCCCGGAATATCATCGGCGCTGGCGGATGAATCTGCGGCGCGGTCCGGCCGGTCGGGGATGGCGGCGCTTGAGCGGCACCAAGCCCGCGCGGTCGGCAGAGTGTTCACCACGGTGAACGCTGAGCGGCAATTCCGCGAGCTGCCGCCCGAGGCGCGGCGCAACACCGGGCCGCTGTTCTGGCTGCACGGGGATGAAAGCCGTGAGCGGCTTGAAATGTACGTGGGCAAGGTGGCCGAAGGCGGCAATGGAAGTTTCACCACCGAGTCGCGCCCGCACAATGACTGGATGGGGCCAACCTGGTGGCGCGATCTGGACATCTGCCTGAATGCCGCCAAGCAGAACAATCTCCAGCTCTGGATTTTCGACGAGAAGTGGTGGCCGAGCCAGGCCGTTGCCGGCAAGGTCCCGCCTCAATACGCGGCCAAGCGCCTGGAAGCAACGACTTTGGACGTCGAAGGGCCGCGCACGGTTGAAGGGCAGGGGTATGCCGGGGACCGGTATATTGCCGCCGTGGCCGGTCGGGTGGATGCGGGAGGCAGAATCGAGGGGAACACGCTGGTGGACCTTGCGCCCCGCATTCGATCAGGCAACCTGCGGTGGGAGGTGCCCGCGGGCAAATGGCGCATTTTCAAGTTCACGCACAAGCAGGCGCCCGGGCTTATCCAGGTCGGGGGATCGCAGCTCACCGTGGACGGTGCCAGCAAGGACTGTGTGGATTGGTATCTGCAGACGGTCTATCAGCCGCACTTCGAGCACTACCGCCAGGATTTCGGCAAGACCATCCGCGGGTTCTTCTATGACGAGCCCGAGACGCCCGGTGATTGGGGGACAGAAGTCAACCGGGTGCTGGCGGAGTGGAAGGTGGATTGGAAGAAGGCTTACGTGGCTTACAAGGGCCAATTGGCCGGTGAGGAGCAGGAGGCGGCGCGATACCGTTACCTGGATGCCCTGGCAGAAGCCTGGGGGCGCACTATGTACGGTGGGATTGCCGCCTGGTGCCACCAGCACGGGGTCAAATCCATCGGGCATTTCATGGAGCACAGCCATCTCTACCAGAACCTGGAGTTCTGCGCCGGGGACATGATGCGGCTGCAAGGGCACGGCGACATGGGAGGGATTGATGCGGTTTTTGCCCAGTTCGTGATGGGGCAGCGCGCGACCCGGGATGTGCCCTGCTGGCAGACACCCAAGCTGGCCAGTTCCATCAGCCATGCCTACGGCAAGCCGGATGACTTGGCCATGGTGGAGATCTTTGGCGCACGGGGCCAGGACCTCACCTACCCGGAGATGAAGTGGTGGGCCGACCATATGCAGGTCTCTGGGGTGAATTTCCTCATCCCGCACTCGTTCAACCCGCGCGCGCCCAGGGATACCGATTGCCCGCCCTATTTCTACGACGGCGGGTTCGAGCCGCGCTGGCCGCTTTACCGTGTGTTCGCCGACTACACCAGCCGCCTGAGCCTGATGCTGACCGGGGGCCGTCATGTTTGCCCCGTGGCACTGCTCTACCTCGGCCAGAGCGCTCAATTCGGCAAACATATCCTGCCCGACCAGATCAGCGAGAGCCTCCAGGACGCGCTTTATGACTGCGACTGGATCCCCTACGAGGTGTTTGAGAAGGACATCAAAGTGAGCCGCCCCGGGCTGAAGTTACGCGACGAGCAATACCGCGTCCTCGTGGTGCCGCCGGTGGAGGTAATCCCTTACGCTACGCTGGCGAAGGCGAAGCAGTTCTTCGATCGGGGGGGCACGGTGCTGGCCTATGGATTTCTGCCCGCCAAATCCGCTACGCTCGGCAAGACTTCGGGGGACATTGCCCTGTTGCGCGAGGCTGTTTGGGGACAGGCGGCCCCGGGTTTGAGCGCCTGCAAGACCAGTTCCGCGGGGGGCCGCTCTTATCTGCTCCCGGCGCAGCCGACGCCCGAACAGCTTCAGCAGGTATTGGCCGGGGATGCCGGCATTCACCCGACCCTGGAGGTGCTCGAAGGTAAGACCGATCACTGGCTGCACGTGCTGCACCGGGTCAAGGCGGGCCGGGACCTGTTCTTCATCGCCAACCAGAACCATGAGGGCGCGCCGCGCACCTTCCGCTTCAAGGCTACAGCCCGGGGCACACCCGAGTGCTGGGATGCCATGCGCAACGAGATCACGGCCGTGCCCTTTTCCCGCAAAGGTGGGCAGGTCGAGCTGAGCCTGACGCTGGAGCCGAATGAAAGCGTGATGCTCGTCTTCCAGCCAGAGCAGCGGGCGTTGCCGCCTCGTCGGCTCCCGGGTAGCGATACGGCCGGCAGGAGGATTGCTGTTATGCGCGATCCCGATCCTGTGGTGTCTGAGCTCCTGCTGCCTCCGGGAGAAGGGCTGGCGATGGCGCTGACCGGCTGCAGTTGGACTTGGTATCCTGATGCCGACACCGGCCTGAACGCGCCGCCCGGCACGCGCTATTTTCGCAAGCAGATTTCCATCCCTGCCGGGGCAACCATCAAGCAAGCTATTTTTTCCGGTACCGCGGACAACAGTTTCACACTCTACGTCAACGGCAAGGAGGCCGGGAAGGGGGACAGCAGCGCCGAGGGTTGGCGCAATCCCGTGCGACTCGATGTGACGGCCTTGCTGCAGCCTGGCCCCAACCAACTCGCCGTGGCCGCTGTCAACGGCAGCGATAAACCCAATCCGGCCGGCCTTCTTGGCCGCCTCCAGGTGGAGTTGGCATCCGGCGCGGCCCTGACCGAACGCGTGGGCAAGACCTGGAAGGCTTCAAACGAAAAGGTGGCCCACTGGGACGAGGCTGGTTTCGATGACAGCGCGTGGCCGGCTGCGCGGGAACTGGTTTCCTTTGGCGGGGGCATCTGGGGCGCGGTGGCCGGTCATCTCACCCTCGGCCCGGTGAAAGCAGATCCCTTCTTCGGCCACTGTGACATTGCCGGGGCCGACCTGGGGCGGTCGCGCGTTTACCTGGAGCTTGGGCCGCTGGCGCCGGAGACGGCCGCGCGGGTCACCGTCAACGGGAAGGATGCGGGTGGATTCATCGGCAAACCCTCCCGCCTTGAAATCAGCGAGCACCTGAAACCGGGCGCCAACACCCTTCGCATCGAGCCCTTTGCCCCGGAATCCGTCAGCCTGGAGCTTTGCCCTAAGCGTGACTATTACTGATAAGACCGCGGGATAAACGATACTGGGGGACCCCTCTCCCCGACCCTCTCCCCTGCTGCAGGGGAGAGGGAGAAGCTTCTCCAGTTCCGGGTGTAGTGCATGCTGGGGACTCCTCAGTAAGCCGCCGGGATGCGGCGGTTCTTTTGCCTTCAGCACCGATAGGCACGGCTGCCACGGGCGCTGCCGGGGCCGGTCACGGGGTCACGCGGGCGTCATCCCGGTGTGTCTCCCATGGGGGTCGACCCCCATGGGAGACACACCGGCATCGCCCGGCTAAGCCTTCTTGCTGTTGATCCAGTCGAAGAATCCCAGCGTCTCCAGGTCTTTCCGGAATGGGGTCTGCTGCTCGGCGGTGAGGTTCTCAAGCGGCGGCCGTGCGGGGCCGACCTCGACTCCGAGCATGCCCATCAGCACCTTGGTGGCCGGCAGCACGCCGTAGCGGAGGAACAGTTGGATGAGTTGCGCGATCCGGTATTGCTCCTGGCGCGCCTGCTCCCAATCGCCCGACCGGAAGGCTTGCAGCATCCGGTGATAGACCGGCGCCGCGTAGTTGTAGCTGGTGCCGATCGCGTTGCGGGCACCCACCGCGAGGGCTGCCAGCAGAGCCTCATCCGCTCCCCAGAGGACATCGAAGGCTTCCTTGTCCAGGTTAAGCGAGAGCTGGTAGCTGAAGATATCGTAGCTGGTGAACTTGATGCCGCGCAGCGTCGGGATGCGATCAGCCGCCCGGTCCAGGAACTCAACCATGGGAAAGCTGACGCCCGTCAGGGTTGGGATGTCGTAGTAGTAGAACGGTGTCTCAGGCGCCTCGGCGGCAATGGCGGCGCACCACTCGATCAACCCGCTTAAAGTGCGAGGACGGAAATAGCAGGGCGCCAGGGCCGCAATGGCGGCCACCCCCAGGTCGCCGGCCTGCCGGGCCAGTGCTTTGGCGTCGGAGAGGCAATTGGTGCCGACATGCACCGCCACCTGGATGGGCGCGCCCCGCGAGACCTCCGCCCACCGCTGGGTCAGTTGCAGCCGTTCCGCCAGGGCCAGTGAGTGGCACTCCCCGGTGCTGCCGGCAATGAAAGCTGTGTGAATACTGTTTCGGAGCAGATGCGCCGCCTGGGCTTCGACGGTCGCCAGGTTCAGTGAGCCGTTCGCGTCGAACGGCGTGTGTGTTGCGGCCACGAGGCCTGCGAGCTTGGGCTTGTTCATATTAGTATCTTCGGTCAAAGGAGTAATCCGGGGCGTTGGTGGGGCCGTACTTGGGATCGTATTTCACTAAAGCAACATGCGTGTCCGCGAAGAGCGTGCTCCAGCGGTAGCTCTTCTGGTGCCACATCATCTTGACCAGGTCCGGGTTCGCGGTGGTGTCCTCGGAGTACCAGCCGACGCGGAATGCTCCCCAGGAGCTGAACACAACGAACCGCGACGGCCTCAAGACATCGCTTACCTTGATGCTGTGGGAGTTATCCGCGGTGAGCGTGTAGATGACCGGAGTGCCCGTGCCTTCCGCATAGTAAAGATTGGCGGTGTAGGAGGAGCCATAATCCTCGAACGTCGAGTGGCCGGTGGGCGGGTTGGCCGGGCTTACCCTGTCGCTCGGGCAGTGGGCCACCTCCACCTTCGACTGCGAGTCGTCCTTCACCAGGTAGGGGGTGAGCCAGCGCTCGGCGGCGGTGATCTGGGAATAGCTCGTCACCAGGCCGGTCTGGCCGAGCCAACTGCTCTGCGTCACGTTGGCGCCGTTGCGGGTGATCTTCGGCGGATACCGGTCGTTGAAATCCCCGAGGTAGAGTGAGGTCGCCATTCCCACCTGGCGGATGTTGCTGATGCACTGGGCTATTTTGGCCTGCTCCTTGGCCTTGGCCAGGGCGGGCAACAACAGGGCGGCCAGGATGGCAATGATCGCAATGACCACGAGCAGCTCGATCAAGGTGAAGCCGCGGCGGCGCGGGTCCGTGCCCGGCCGGCATGGCTGCGCGCGCGTTCGCAACAACGCGCGAATGGTTCGCGGGCTGTGAAGCCTGGCAAGGGGATCGCCCCTGTGTAAGGCCAGGCGCGTGAGTGCGACAGTGGTCATGGTGGACAGCCTATTATGCCGCCACGGAGAGTCCACCCAAAGGCGCTTGTCTTATAATGGGATAAGTTCTGAGGCATGCTGGTATGCATTCGGCCCGCCAATAAGAAAGGCGGGGCCTGGAACGAATTCCAGACCCCGCCCTGTCGAACACACCGCGAAAAGCCCTCGCGCTGCGACTACCTCCGCAGGCGGAAGAACACGCTGCCGTTCACCGGATCAACCGGGATGCTGATCTGGTTTCCGCTCACACCCGGGACCAGGTGCCAATCGGCGCTGTTGGTCGTGATGCCGATCGAGACCGGATTGGTCTCTCCCTCCAGCACGTAGGTGGAGTAAGCGCTATCCCACGACAGCATCAGGCTGCTGCCGTTGAAGAAGTTGGTCAGCGTCGGAGGCGACGGCGGCTCGGTTGCGATGACCTGGATGATCCAGCTTGTGGTAGCCACGTAATTGGACCAGCCCAGGCCGGCCGGCAGCACCGGCAGGTTGGTGCTTGTGAAGGAATTGGCGTAGCCGGTCGTCGCGGTGAAGAGCGTGAAGCTGTCGCCCGCGGCAAGGTTGGTGTTGCCGGAGAAGTTGACATTGAGCGCGCCGCCCAGGTCAAGCGCGCCGGTTACGGCAAGCCTGTCCGTCGCTCTCGTGGTGTTGGTCTTGGTGATGTCCATGATCGTGGTTCCGCGCAGGGTGGCGTTGCCGCTGAGGGTGAGCGTCGCGGCGGTGGTCGTCGCTCCCGGCGACACCGTGGTGTTGGCCGGCGAGCTGAGCTTGCCGGTCAATGTGCCGTTGCCCTTGAAGGTCTGCCCGGCAGCCAGGGTGAGTGTGCCGTCGGTGCGGAGGCCGGCATTGAGCGTGCCGCCCGCCATCACAATGTTGGCGGCGCCGTTCACCGAGGCGTTGTTGGTCAGGATGGCTGTGCCGGTCTGAACCCTGAAATCGCCGGTGAAGGTGTTGTTGGCCATAAGGATCAACGTGCCCGTTCCGGTGCTGGCGCCTTCCGGGCTGTTGGCATGGGATCCGATGCCCTTCAGCAGCGAGCCTGTTCCACCGATGGTGTTGGTAAGCACCAGGGTGGCGCCGGAGATGGAGTCAAAGATGTTCGTGCCATTGAGGGTGATCGGGCCGCCGAAGTAGTTGTTGGCCCCGCTGCGGGTGGCGAACACACAGGCGCCGTTATCCAGCGACAGCACTTTAATCATGGTGTTGCCTGTGGTCTGGTTGTCGAGCTGAAGCGTGGCGTTCGAGCGGACCGTGATGGTCTTGGTGGTGTCTCCCAGCGTGGTGGCGTACTGGACGCGCAGGATGCCTTCCTGGATGTCAATGTCTCCCAGGGCGGTGTCCCAGGTGGCGGTGTTATTGAAGAGCGACAGCGCGTTCACACCCACCTTGGTCAATTTCGACCCCGACGGGTTGGACAAGAGCCCGCCGGCTACGCCCGTGGGATTGTTGATGTCGAGCCGTCCGCCGGTGCCGCCGAAGGTCGTGTCGCCTGTCATGATCACCGTCGCGAAGGCGTTGAGCTGTCCGGTGCCGTTGTTGACGATGGCGCCTTTGCCGCCGACGCCCGGACCGGCCACCTGGAATGTCTCCCCGTCCAGTCGTTGGCCGGCGATATCCAGTGTTGCGCCGCTGTTGATGGTGGTAATACCGGCCGCGCTGCCAAAGGCGGATGATGAGCCCGCGACAACGGTGCCTGCATTGATGACGAAGTCATTGCCGAAGGAGTTTGCCCCGGCTAGGCAGGTGGCTCCCGGCCCTTGTTTCGTGAAGGTGCCGTAGCCGCTAATCGCGCCGCCAACATACTGGGTGCTGGCCGGATTCAGGATCAGCGTGCTGTAATTGACGATCGGGCTCGCGCTCAAGCCGCCGTCCGCCGTGGTGCCATTGCCGACTTGCAGCGTCCCGCCATTAACGGTAGTGACGCCGGTGTAGTCGTTGGTGGTCAACAGGGTCAGCGAGCCGCTGCTCAGCGTTAGTGACGCGGCCCCGCTGATCTTTCCGCTGCCGCCAAAGGTATAGTCGAGCGCTGAAACGCTCACGGCTGACGGCAAAAGGGTGCCCGCCAGGTTTACCGATGTGTTAGCTGAGGTGTAGTCGAAGGTGACGTTGTCGAGGCTGTAGAACTTCTCGGTGTTGGTCCCGCCGACGGGGTCATAGTTGAAGTTGACGGTGTCCTGGACGTTCCAGGCATTGCCGTTCACCCCGCCAGACCAGGTGAGATTGGCGGCGGAGCCGGTGAGCAGGAGGTTCACCTGGCCGACGGTGCTGGTATCGAGCACGGGATTGTAACGGCTGGTAACGATCGCGCCGGACAGCGCCAGGTTGCTGGCAGCCCCGACCAGGGCGCCGGCATAGGTCATCAAGGTATAATTGCCGGAGGGGGTCAGAGTCCCGATCGCGTTGACGTCCACGGTGCTCGTCCCGTTGAGCGTGAGATTATTGGTGACAATGATCTGATCGTAGGTGGCGCTGGCATCGCCAAGGTCATACTTCAACGTGGCGTTGGTCAGGTTCAGGCTGCCGTTGACCTGCAAGGTGCCCGCCACGCCCACAGCAGACGGGACGAGGGTCTGGCCCGGGTAAACCGCAAATTCGGTCGCCGGCGCGCGCAGGGTGATGTTCGTGGTGGTCAGCGTGTTCCAATTGGTCAGGGAGCCCGCTCCCAGTATGACAGACTTCACGGTTATGCTTCCGGGAGTCAGGTCGCCAGCCGGCTGCATATTGAGGACGCCGTTGTTGGTAATCGTGATATTGTTCGTGCCCCCGCCATCCACGATGTTGCCCCCGACCGTAACGGTGCCGTTGTTGATGATGAGCACCGCCCCGCACTGGTCCAGAGTGCTCGTGGTGTATGGCGGCAGTTGCCGCGTCATGCGCAAGTCGTTGTTCACCTTGAGCAACCCGTTGGTGCGGACGGTGATGGTGCCCTTGCCTGTGCTTTGGCCGCCAAGAGTTCCGTCGCCGATCTGATATCCGACTTCGAGGTTGTCCACATCAATGGTGCCGGCGCTGAAAGTCAGGGCGCCAACCCCATCCCCGGTTTCAGTTGAAGTCGCGTAAGCCTGGCTTTGTCCGACATACGCCGTGCCGACCAGCGCGTCCACCGTGCCAGCGGACAAGTCGAGCGTTGCCGCGGTGGCTCCGGAGCCGGTCGCGCCGTTGTCGGTGCCGATGTACCAGGTGGAGCGGCCGGTCCCGGCAGCATTGCGGAACCGGACCGTGGGGTTGGTCCAGCCGGTGTTGAAGTTGAACAAGGCCGTGCCCTTGCGCTCGCCAACCTCGAAAGTATCCACGTTAAAGTAGTTTACCTGTCCAAGCCGCTCCTGGCTCTGGGCGCCGTTGTTGTTATATGCCTCTGAGAGCAGATGGGTGGTGCATGTAATGTAGTTGGTCCTGGCCAGCAGCACATAAGCGCAAGGCCGGTTCCAGATGGCGCTGGCAGTTGAATCCGCGCTGACCGCGACGTAGAATCCGGCGACGCGTGCCGAGAAAGTGTCTAGGCCGGAAAGGTCCAGGGTTGCCCTGGCTGTGGTGCTGCCGCCCGCGGCATTGGTCCCCTGGCAAATCCTGAAGTAGCCGCTCGTGTTGGTGAGCGTCAGCGCTCCCGGCCCGGTGAGCGTCGCATAGACGGTCTGGTTGTAGTTGGGCCCCAGCAAGCCGGTGCCCACAAACAGCGAGTCCACCGCCGTCGTGCCGTTGATCGCCAGGTTGTTGGTCAGCCGGATGTTGTGGAACCCCGCGTTGTTGGTGATGCGCAGCGACTTGATGGCGCTCGTGAAGCTGGCGTCCACGATGCTGTTGGACACCCCGGTGGGCCCGGACGTGGCTGTGTTGGTGTCGGCGTTGCCGAAGGCAACATCGTCGGCGCTGGTCGGCTTGGCGGACCAGTTGCCCGCCGTGCTCCAGAGCTTATCGCCCGCCGCGCCGTTCCAGGAGACGGCCGCTGCGGAGGCCAGTTGAGGGGTGAGGGTCAGGGCGCTGGCCAGCAGCGCGCACAATTTGGCGAAGTTTTTCATGCTCGCCATTTTAGGCCCTGCCCGAACGGGGGCCAATGAAATAAACTTGTCCTGTTGTGGGATAAGTTTAGGCCCCCCCCGGGCAGCTTTTCACGGCCCGGATCGCCACTGCCGGCGCGGCTGGTCACGGGCAAACGCTGGCTGCAGCGGGGCGGTAGAACCGCTGCGCGGAGTCATTGGTGACCGTGACAGACCACAGGCCGTCGCTGTTGGTGACGGTGTTCGTGCTGTCCGGCAGCACGACCCAGTTGGTGATCGCGTCTGTTGCGTTCGTGTTTCCCACGACGTAATACCGGGCCTGTGGGGTGCCGATGAATGTGAACTGGAACGTGCCATTCGTGTTCTGCGTGATGGAGACCAGCGCGTTGGTCTGGCTGCACGGGCCGGGGGCCTGGCCGTAATTGAAGGTGTAGAGGGTCTGCCAGGCAGCCATGTTGAGCGCGTAGTCGTAGGTGGCCACCCGCAGGTAGTAGCTCCCCTCGGCCGATACCGCCGGCGGCGCATAGGCGGCCGAGTTGGTGACCTGCGTGATCCAGGTGCCGTCCGGATCGGTTCCCCAGTAAACGTAGTAGCCCTTGATTCCGGATGCGCCCTCGCCGGGTGTCGCCGGGTCGTTGGCGCCGGACCAGGTGAAGCTGGGCGCGGCGGTGGCGGTTTGCCAGACGCCATTGGTCGAACCGCTCGAATCCGTGCAGGCGGTCGGGTTGACCGGGGAGGTGTCGTCCGTCAGGGCGAAGGTGCAGTTGGCGAGCGCCGAGCGGTCGGCATTCGCGAACCGCACCGACCAGCCATAAGTGCCGGTGCCATTCTGCACCTTGATGAGCACCCGGTTCCAGCCCTGCTTCAGGGTCACCGGCCCGACGAAGGAGCCGTCGGGGGCCCAGGTGCGGCCCGCGGAACCGACCCAGCTTGCCACGGCGGAGCCGTTTAGCCAGAGCTTGAACCGGTCGTCGGAGCCCACCCCGAGATAGACCGCGGCATTGCTGGCATGGTTGTAATAGACATAGATAAAGCCGTATCCGGTGCAGTTCGTGCCCCAGCCATAATCGAGGGCGTCGAACTTATCGTCGTTCTGGGAGGAAGGGGCGAACATTTGCTCGTTATAGGTGGCGCCGGTGGACGCAGCCATGTCGGGTTCGCTGATCCCGCGCGGATCGTCACCGGTCAGGAAGCTGGTGGCGAGGGTGGTATCGCTGTCCGGCCAGGTGCCGATCACATTCCAGTTCTGGACGCAGGCATTGCTCTCCCCGGCGGGCGGGAGGTAGGTGAGCGTCAGGCTGGGCTTGCCGTATTGTGTGAAGGTCTTGCGGTAGGTGTAGTCGCTGGTGCTCGTGGCGTTCCGCAACTGGATCCCGGTCCCCGCATTGCGGGTGGCGCCCCATGTCCAGGTGTAGGTTCCGGTGTTCGTCATCACCACTCCGGCCAGGTAGCTGCCGATAATATCCCCGCCTGCCGTCGTCCATGAAAGGCTGCTGGCATAGTTGTAGTAAGGCCACGAGACGAGGACGGTCGTCTTGTCGTTGCTGCCGACGGGAAACGCGGTGCCCAAGATGTAGGCCCGGACGGTCGCCGATGCCGTGGTATCATAGGCCGCGCTGCAAGTGTGGGTGAAGGTGCCGCCGGTGGTGACGATGTCCTTGTTGAGGGGGGTGTTCACACCCGTGCCGTACCAGTGATAGACGGGGCGCGCTTCGTTGTATCCCGTCGTTGTGCTGTGCCGGCCGACGTTCATGGTGAAGCTCTGGTGATTGTCGGTGGATATGGTCAGGCTGTTGAGAAGGACCTGGCCCTCGCTGGTGGCATTCGGCCCCCAGGTCGCGACGGGCACGAACGGGGTGACGGTCAGGATCGCATCGGCGCTGGTGACGGACCCGACGCTGTTGGAGATCGCCACCGAATAGCTGCCGGCCTGGGTTAGCTGCACGTTGGTGAGGGTGAGGGTCGCAGTGGCGGTGCCCCAGATGTTCCCCCCGTCGGCAAGGTTGGTTCCATTCTGGCACCACCGGTAGGCCAGGGTGGGGGCCCCGGCGGCCACGACCTTGAACTGCGCCGTCTTGCCCTCGACGGCCGTTTGGTTGGCCGGTTGGGTGATGAGGGCGGGGTTGGACCCTACAACGGCAATACTCGTGCTATTCGTTGAGCCAAACCAGACCACGCCGTCCTGTGTCATTTGCCAGGCAAAGGCATAGGTGCCGAGGTTGGTGGGGGCGGTGGCGGTGAAGGTGAACGTGGCATTTTGCCCTGCGGCGACGGGTGACGAAGGCAAAGCCACGCGGCTTAACCCCCAGGTGGTGTTGTTGGCTGGGCTTTGCGAGCCCAACTTGTAGGGGGTGGCGCCGGTGTTGGTCCAGGCGGTGCCGCCGCTGTTCTGCAGGGTGATTGTGGCCGTGAAGGTGGCTCCGGTCACCACCGTGCCCGGCACGCTGCTGCTCACGATCGTCGCCCCGTTGCCTGCTCCCCCGATCACCAGCTTGGTCAGCAAGGTGGCGGCGGTGCCGTTGAAGGAGTCCCCATCAACGCGGCCTGTGTGGTTTGGAACCGTAGTGCTGCTGGAATACTGCCACAAGGTCCAGGTGGACCAGGGGCCGAAGCTGCTGGGCGAACCGCTCTGCGGATCCGGGGTGGTGGGCCAGACGGCGATCCAGGGAATATACTTTGCCACGGTGCTATTAAAGTAATTGCCGGCGTAGGACTGGGAGCAATAGATCACCGGCGTCACGGTAACCCCGACCGCAGCGGCATTGCTGACCACGGTTTCGCACCAGGTGACGGCCCATTGGGAGAGCGTCGTCTTGGTATAACCTGTGGTGGATGCCTCCATATCGAGCGCGGGCATGAGATAGTAGCCCCCATATTTGATGTAATTTTTGGCCGCAGCCCAGAAATGGTTCGCCTCCGCGATCGCACCGGCGGCGCCCGTGTTGATATTATAG
>JAPLUA010000386.1:13276-20768 GCA_026397855.1 Verrucomicrobiota bacterium
GTTGATATTATAGTCGGCGTAATGGTAGGCGCCGATATAAACACCGGCCGTCTTGGCATGGGACATATTGATGGCGAGCGTCGAATCGGTGTACCCCGTTCCTTCGCTGGCCCGGGTGTAGGCAAACGTGATCCCGCCTGCCTTGATGGCCGCCCAGTCCAGGCCCGTGCCTTGCCAGTAGGAAACATCAATTCCCACGGGGCGCACTGCCATCGCACACTCCGGCCCGACCGCTATTGCCAAAACCGCGGCCAATGCAACCAGCGAGGCGATAGGTCGGCGTCGCGGAGCCGTTCGTGACGTGTTGCCAGCCGCCGGGGTTGGCGATTGTTCGCGCTGCCCGGCTCGACGGCCGGAGCTGCGGATTGCCAGTGACCTGGGTGAGGAAGCGTTCATAAAATGGGCTCCTTGAGCGGGCTGCTAACGCTGCGCCGACGCAAAGTCCGCCTCGCGCAGCTTCAGGCGCACGCCGCCCTGCATGGTGGTGATCCAGAGTTCCCCCGGCGCAGCCTCGAACACATAGGGGTACGCGAGGTGCGCCCGGGCCTCGGCCTTGCGCGCGATAACCACGGGCTGCGTCCACGTCTTGCATTCGTCGTCGGAGAAGGCCATGGACAGCTCGCCGCGGAACACGCTGGCGGGGGTGGCAGACCAGTCCCGGTCGCCGCCGCTCAGGGGGAACGTGTTCAGGCCCTCGGGGAACTCCCGGTTCCAAACCAGCACGATGCGTCCGCTCTGCAAGCGGCGGAGCTGGCCGGGGGAGGCGCTGGCGGGGATGTCGCTCGGTCCCAGGGTTTGCCAGGTCAGCCCTTCGTCGGCGGATTCCGCAATCCAGAAGCGGCCCCAGTTGGTGCGGATCAGCTTGAGGAGGCGCCCATTCTTCAGCTCCACAAGGGTTGCTTCCGTAACGCCGTCGTGGTTGCCCGCTCCGCCCAGGTCAATGACGTTGCTCGCTTTCCACGTTTGCCCCTGGTCGTCGGAGCAATAGGTCAGGACCGTGTGCCGGCCAGGGTTGTGCCGCATCTTCATGGAGCTGAAAACCACCCGCCCGCTCCGGGTCTGGAGGATTTCCCGCTCCGCCCCGGTCCAGTCATCATGCAGTTTCATGGGCGGCTCCCAGGTCTTGCCTTCGTTGGTGCTGCGCATCACATAGGTGGGCAGCACGGCCCCGGGCGCGTCGCCGAGCTTCTTGTCCCACGTCCAGCGCTTCTCCGCCATGTTCATGAACGCGGCAATCAGCACGCCTTCGCGCGTTCTCAGGAGCACCCGCTCATTGCTGATCCTGAACCGGGCTGGATCCGTGAAGACCGTGTTGGTTTTCCAGGTGCGCCCCTCGTCGGCGCTGGTCAGGCAGTTCGTTTCATCCAGGGCCAGCACCCGCTGGTCGCCCAGGCGCACGAACGGCCCCATCTTCTGGCCGGGCATATCCGTCGCGCGGGCATCAATCTCGATGCCGGAGGGCGTCGGTTTCAGATGCGTGGCGGTTCCGGGCTTTTCGGCCCCTGCCTCAAGCTCTTTGCGCAGCACGTCGGCGGTGAGGCGATGACCCTCCTGGTTCGGATGCATTCCGTCCAGGAGCAGGTCGTCCACGGTCCGGTTCTTCTGCGCCCCGTAAGACTCGAACGCGGCATAAACATCCGCCAGGCCCGCGCCCGACTGCTTCGCCACCTCCCGGACGGCCTGCGCATAGTCCTTCAGCAGGACGTTGAACCCGTCCGGATTCGCGGGTTCATAGGGTGGCTTGCCGTACATGGATCGAAGCTTCTCTGTCCACCGGGTGGGGTTGGGGGTCATCAGGATGACGCGCGCGCCGGAGCGTTGCAGCTCGGAGACAAAGTAATGCAGGTTCGCGGTGTAATCCTTGAGGCTGACGCGCGGTTCGCTGGCGGGGGGCTTCTTCCACACATCCACCGCCGCGTCGTTAATGCCGAACTGGATGATGACGAGCTCCGGTCTGCGGTCGAGCACGTCGCCCTTGAATCGCTTGCACCCATCGTCCGACGTGTTGCCGGCGATGCCCGCGTTGATGAACTTCACGCCCCAGGCTCTGGCTTCGGCGGCGAGCACATCGGCATAAACCGGCAAAGGCTTTCCCTCGACCATTCGCGGCGCGGTGGTTGAATCCCCGAAGGCGACCACGCACCGTGTTCCGGACGAAGCAGCGGCGGCGAAACCGCCGGCTGCCGCGAGAAAGCAGGAGGCAAGGGTGAGAATCAGGCCCCGGCGGGCCGTTGGGTTTGGTGAAGAGTTCATGTTCAAGGGGGCACCACTTCGGCTTTGACGGACTCAACGTAGAAGCCAGCCGTATCTGTGTCCCGGGCGGTAGATCGGAGGCGCAGATAACAGAGGCCGTTCGGGGTGCTGGCGCGCAACGTGACCCGGCCCGCATCCGCTCCATCGAGCTTGAGGGATGCGGTGCGGTCGTCCGTGTTCCATGTGATTGCGAGCAGGTGAAATTGTCCGGGAGACACGCTGGCCGCGCCGTTAAGGCGGCAGCTGGCGGTGATGCTGACGGAGCAGGGGGCGTTGGTGTCACCCCGGTCGTCGGTTGGATCGTAGAACCGGTCGGTCAACGAGACCGTCGCACCCTGGAATCCCTGGTTGACCTGGAAGCTCACAGTGGCTGTGCCCTTGCGGCCCGCCGGGAAATTCCACGTGGCGCCATCGGCATTCTTTCCATCGGGTTTACTGAGGTGCAGGATCTTCTTGCCGGGCTTGGTGGGATGCGCTATCAGCGCGCAACCCTGCACGCGGTCGCGCCACCATCTTTGGGCGGGGCCGAACGGCTTGAAGACGCTCCAGTTCGCCACGCCCCCGGCAAAGTCGTCTGCGCTCGTGGTTTCGGCGAGCCAGTCGGGGTCGATCGCGATCCAGACGCGCAGCTTTGCTCCCTGTCCTGACGCGAAAAGCAGCCTGCTGTCCTCGATGTGCTTGAACTGCGGATAGGCTGTGCCGCGGTCGCCGGTCCTGGGCGGTGACTGGTGGCGCGTCGGGTCCAGGTAAACCTCGCGGAAGCCGCTCCACGTCTTGCCGTCATCGCTCGATACCGCGGCATGCAAGGCGTCGCGGCCGCCGTAAACGCCTTCCTCCTGGACGCGCTCCGGCATCTCGCAGTTGTTCCAGAACAGCACGATCCGCCCGTCGGGCAGACGGCAGATTTCCGCCGGGCCGGTCGAGGAGTGGAACTGCGTGGGTTGAGCGGCGGACCAGTTGATGCCATCGCGGGAGAACGACTCGTAGAGGAACCCCGTCTGCGTCCGCATCAGCATCCAGATGCGGCCATCCTTGAGTTCGAGCACCACGGGCTCGACGGCGCCCACGTTGTCGCCGTTGTAATCCTTGACGCAGGGGCTGACGAGCCGGGCCGGCGATTCCTTCCAGGTCTTGCCGCCGTCATCGCTGTAGAGCACGGTGCTGGCGTTGCAGCCATCGGGCGGGCCGCGCCGCTGGTCGGGCAGCCATCGGGCGAATGGCAGGATGAGCCGTCCTGACCGGAGCTGCGTGAGGCGGCCGCAGATCGCGCCGACGTAGCCTTCCCAGATGCGGGAGGCTGCTTCCCACTGGTGGTCCTGGCCGGCGGTCTGCGCATGCCATATGTCAATGAAGCGATCGACAGCCGGCTTCTTGCCGCTGCCGCGAGCCACCAGCCACACGGCGTGAAGCTGCCCCTCGCGATCGCGCATGACTTTTGCCGCCCAAAGCGCCGGGCCCGCCGCCGACGGCTGCCAGGCCGCCACCCGGTTCGTGGCCGGCTGCTGGAAGACGGCATGGGTGTCGGGGTTCATGCAAACCGAGATGGCCGTGGTTTCATCGAGCCGCAGGAGGCTGCCGTCGTGGATCGCCGGTCCGAGAGTGATCGGAGCCTGCGCAGCCTGGCTGAGGCAGGCCAAGGCGATCCAGATGGAAAACGCAACGCTGCGGCGGCCCATCGGCTTTCTGACTGAACGCATTTCAGCGGGGTTCATAGGGTTGTCCGCGTTAACCGGCTCTATCTCGGGTTGCATCGGGCTTTTATCACGTAGTATGGGGGATGCTTCACCGGGGGGAGAAGGAATCCAAACGAAATCAGCATGTCCGCTTTTAGGATAAGTTGGGAGAGGGGGAAGCCACGACGCGCCTCCGGTCATTCCTTGTTTCAAAGGCAGTGGGGCAGGGGGGGGCAGTTTTGTCTATCCCGCTCCCTGTCCCAGGGTCTGACCTTGGACGAACTTCGGCATGATGCGGTGATCCTTCGGCCCGGCGGCCTCGCCGCGCACCATCGTGAGCACCAGGCTGGAGATGGCCTTGGCAAAGACGATCGGGCTGTGCGAATACCTCGCCACCGACGGCACCATGCTCTCCAGGAATGTGTCATCGTCCCGGGAGATCAATGCGACGTCCTTCGGGAAGCGCAGCCCGCGCGAAGTGAGGTAGCTGGTCACGGTCAGCGCATGGTTCGGCCGGGTGACCAGGAAGGCCTCGGGCGGCTGGTTGCGTTTCAGCAGCAGCTCCACCTTGGCGCAGATGTCATTGACTGTTCCATTGTGGTAAGTGATCCAGGATCCCGGGTCATCCGGGCACTTCTGCAGGCCCTCCTTGAATCCTTCCTCGCTTTCCCGGTCGCCTGCCAGCACCGGGACGGGGTTTATGAGCGCCAGGCGCCGGTAGCCGCGGGCCAGGAACAGGCCGGCGGCGTGGCGGCTGATCGCCCGGTGATCCCGGTCCACCGAGGACAGCAGCACCCCCTCGTGCCGTGATCCGGTGATCACGCAGGGCATGGCGCGCTGGGCGAACCATTGCTGCATGGGCGCCGTGGACTGGGAAAGCACCCAGCCGGCGGCGCTCAAACGCCGGGCCAGGGACTCCAGGGCGCGTTCGGGCCGCCCCGAGTAGCAGTCGCGGTGCTCATGGACCTCCAGCCGATAGCCCGCCTCGGACAGATGCTCACGCAGGCCGTCAATCCAGAGGATGGTGCGCGGCTGGAGATGGGCCAGCGGCAGCGGCGTCAGCAGCACCACCCGGTCGCTTCGGGCCGGAGGACCGAGCCGGCGCCGCTCGACGATCTCGCGCCGCTTCCCCTGGCTGGTGCGGATCCAGCCTTCGCGCTGGAGCTGGTTGAGGGCTGACCGGAGAGTGACCCGGCCGACGTGCAGGAGCGCGCGCAGGTCATGCTCCCCGGGCAGTTGCGTGGACCAGCGCCCCGACTGGATTTCGTCCTTCAAGACGGACGCTGTCTGTGCCACCAGCGAGATCCGTTGCGGCAGATTCTTCATGCAAGGTTTACCAAGGATAGCAGGGTTGCTTTCGGGCCAACACCCCCAAAATAGAACCGGCAAGGCCGCTCTGCGACACAATTCCGGGGTGTAGCGGATGATTTTGCTTTGTTTCAGAGGGCCTTGGTATTCTCTTCCGGTCAAGCGTAATGGAATGAAGTTCCGCCTGCTATCTGTTTTTGGCGCGGTGGCGCTCGGCGTCTCGGTGGGACGTTGCGCGCCGGGTGAGGCGTTGCCGTTGCTGACATCGGCGCGGCAGGTGCGCGAATTGAGCCAGGATGAGGCGGCGCGCGGCTACCCGGTTCGACTTGAAGGGTTTACCGCGCGAGGCCGCACTCTGCCCATTGTGACCGGCCCGGGAAAAGACGGAGGCCAGGCGGGCATCCGGTCCCTCGGGTCAAGCCGGTGGCCGCAACCTGTGAAAGCGGCCGCGGCCTTGCTGGATGAGGATGCTTATGACGCGCAGTGGGTCAGCGTGAGCGGCAGGGTGATGACGG
Organism: Verrucomicrobiota bacterium; assembly: GCA_026397855.1. Taxonomy (GTDB): domain Bacteria; phylum Verrucomicrobiota; class Verrucomicrobiia; order Limisphaerales; family UBA8199; genus JAPLUA01. Next base: position 19,026 of record JAPLUA010000386.1, read on the forward strand.
TGACAAGGTCGCACGACGGTGTCATGCTGGACTTGCTCTCGGAGGGCGTGCAGGTGCATGCGGCGATCCCGCGCTGGCCCCAGAACTGGGTGCTGCCGGGATACTTGCGCGGGCTGCAGATCACCGTGCGCGGCGTTGTGTCGCGCAAGCCGGCCCAGCCGGACGGCGCCGCCAAAGCCGCCAGGACGGTTCTGTGCATGCCCTCTTTGGAAATGGTCGAGATCGCGCCCCAAGGAGTGGACGCTTTGTTTATGCGGCCCCGGGTGACGTTCATGGACCTATATCGGTTCAGCACCTGGGAGAAACCACTGGTGCGACTGCATGGCCAGGTGCGGGTTGCCCGGCCCGGGCTTGGCTTTTTTGTCCTTACCACGGAGCAGGATGGAGGCATTGTCTGGGTGCAAACGAGTGCGCCGGGAAAGCTGCTGCCGGGCGACCTGGTGGATATGGTGGGAACGTTGGATATCTTTGACGGCCGCCCGCTGCTCACGGACGCCTACTTTCGCGTGGAAAAGCCGGGCCCGCCCCCGAGACACGAGGTGCGGAAGGTGAACGACGTGAAAGCAAACCCGGTGGCCAACCACGGCGTGCCGATCGTTGTGGGTGGGAAACTCGTCGAGCAGCAGAAAAGCGTCTCCGAAGATTCGTTGGTGATGGAGGATCAGGGCGTCGTGTTCCTCGCCCGGTTGCAGCATGTGAGGGGCGCCCAGCTGCCCGTCCTGGAGCGCGGCATGAAGCTGCGGGTGGCGGGGATGTGCGTGGCCAAGCGGATGCCGCTCCCGGAAAACCTGCCCGCGACATTCGCCTTTCAACTCTGGGTCTCCTCGCCCGCAGATGTGGAGATTCTTCAGCGGCCGCCGTGGTGGACGGTGGATCGGGTCTTTATCCTGTGCGGCATCATCCTGCTTCTGGGTTTGCTGGCGGCCGGCTGGGCGGCGTTGCTGCGCCGGCAGGTCGCGCGTCAATCCGCGGTGATTGGTAGCCAGATGGAGCGCCAGGCCATCGCGCAGGAGCGCGCCCGCATCGCCCGCGAGCTGCATGATTCCCTGGGGCAGGAGCTGGTCGGCATTGCGCTGCAGCTTGATTCGGCGGCGCTGCGGCTGCATGAAAAGCCGCAACAGGCCGAACGCGCGCTTAACATGGCGCGGACGATGATCCGCCACAGCCAGGCCGAGACGAAGCGCTCGGTGGCGGATTTGCGCGCGGGCGAACTGGACATTGCGAGCCTTCCGGCCGCGCTGGATGAACTGGTGCAGCCCCTGGTGGCAGCCGCTGGCTCGGTGCGGCTGCGACTGGAAGTCGAAGGCTCGCCCCGGCGGCTGGAAGGAGTCATTGAGCATCACCTGCTGCGCATCGGCCAGGAGGCGGTGGCCAACGCGGTGCGCCACAGCCACGCGGAACGAATCGAGGTGCGGATTTGCTACCGCGAAGACGAGGTCGCGGTCGAAGTGAGGGATAACGGCTGCGGATTCGACACCACCGAGGCGATGGCCGTGGCCTCAAACCATTTCGGCTTGCTGGGCCTGCGCGAGCGCGCCAACAAGCTTCAGGGCCGCTTGAGAATTGACAGCAAATCGGGGGCGGGCACGGCCGTTTCCGTCTCCGTTCCCCTCAACCCCGGCTCCAAGACATGAAGAAACACCGCATCCGGCTGCTGGTCGTGGACGACCACTTTTTTGTCCGCATGGGATTGACCGGCTCGCTCAATGGCGAGCCGGACATGCGGGTGGTGGCGGAAGCGGA
>JAPLUA010000094.1 GCA_026397855.1 Verrucomicrobiota bacterium
CGCCTTCCTGATCCCGTTCGTCGCCTCGGCCGGTTCGCTGACGGCGGGCTACGTTTCGGACACGCTGTTCAAAGGGCGGCGCGCCCCGGTCGCCGCCGTGCTCTATTTCCTGGAAACAGCCATCATCCTTCTCGCCACCCGGTTCCACACCAGCAACGCCGCCATCCTGTTCCTGGTGCTCATCTCCTTCACCGCCAACTCCACGCACTCGATCCTGGGCTCCGCCGCGCCAATGGACATCGGCGGGCGCCGCATGGCGGGATTCGCGTTGGGGTTGATTGATTCCTTTCAATACTTCGGCGGCAGTCTCGCCGGCTACTTCCTGGGCCATCTGCTCGATCGAAGCCTGGGCAACTATTTCTATTTCATGGCCCCCTTCGGCTTGATCGGCGGCCTGCTGATGCTCACCATCCGCGGCAAAATCAGCCACGGACCAAAGGCTTAAGCATCACGCATCACGCATCACGCATCACGCATCACGCATCACGCATCACGCATCACGCATCACGCATCACGTTTCCCGCCTCCCGTTTCAGCAGCACCCGTTTCCAGTCCAACCCGCCCGCCACCCCCCCCATCGGGTTGGCGCCGCAAGCATTCCCGACCGCTCTAACGGCTCCCGGATTCCCCACCGCCTGTGCCACTTGCCCGTAGGTCCATGTCTGCCCCAGCCCGATCCGGCGCAAGACAGACCAGACCTGCTGCTGGAACTCAGTGCCGTCGGAAAGATCAAGCGGGGGCAGTTTCCGGGCGACCTGCCCCGCAAGCGCGCAGTCCAGGGCCGCTGCGGCGGCCTTGTGCCAACCGCGGACCTTTGCCGGCACCGGGGCCTCTCCCACGGATGATTTGCCCCGGTTTGACCGGGAAGGAAATTGCAGCCGGCACAAACCCTTTTCCGAATACGAGGCAAGAAACTCGCCGTCTCGGGTCGGGATGGGCAGGGGACGGTCAAATGTCTTCAAGCTAATGGTGGCGCACTAAAGCCATGATCAAGCCGAGCAGGATCACGAACAGGATGATTACAAGGGCGATGAAGCGATTGCGCGCCACGCGCTTTTCGTAGCGCAGGGGGCGCAACCCCTGGATGCCGCCGGCCGCCAGGTAGCTCACAAGTTTCGGGTTTGTCGTGGAAGGCCCTTGAAAGTGCGCCTTGATTCGCCGGATCAGGGCGGGAAGGTCGTACTTCCGGACGCCCAGGTCATTGTAATGGTCCGGGGTCGTCGCCGTTTCCCCGCGCGACTTCAGTAGATCCTGGTGCACCTCCTCAAAAATCGGCTCATGCGCATTCCCGCCCGCCGCGGCCTGCGGGGCTGGTGCGGATGACGGTGAGGAGTGGCTGACGACAGTAGCCCGTTGCGGCATGGCGGTGGACCGCAGCCGTGGCTGAGGCTGGGGCTGGGGCTGGTCCCGTTGCGGCAGCGCGTCGAGCTGTTTGATTTGGGCTTCCAGCTCAGCGATCTCCTCATTCAGTTGCCGCGCGCGGTCTGAAATCGGGTCGGTCCTCTTTCTAAGCCAGCCCATGATAAAACCCGGTCAGTGGCGCAGCAGAATCAACGCCAGCACGGCCAGCGCGAGCAAGCCGACCACGGCCAGGGGCCAGTTCAGCGCCAGCCCGAGCCGGCAAAGTTCGCCAAAGTTGCTCTGGGCCAGGAGCGATGGCGGCGGCGTTTTTGCATCCAGCCCGACCGTCCCGCCCTCTGACCGCTGCCCCGACAGCACCGGGAACTTAAGGCGCGCAGAGTTCCATTCCATGCGCGAGTTCTCAAGCGTCGTCAACGCGCGCGTCAGCTCCACGCTGAAATTATCCTTGGTCCACGTCTCCTCGTGTATGGCTTGAACCTTCGACAAGGCATCCCGCAGGTCCGTCAGCGCCTTGGCCATCTGCTCGGTGTCGCGCCGGGCGCTGAACTCGGCTTCCTCGAGCAACCCCAACCCCCGCGTCAGGTTCTGGATCGCCTCCTCCCGACCGGTCTGAAATTCCATCTGGCGCCGCCGGACCTCCTCCAGCGCCCCCCGCTCCCGCTCCTTCTCCTCCTTCTCGCGCATGATGGCGGCCAACTGCTGCTGTTTCCTCATCAATTCGTCGTCCACATCCTCGCGCGTCGGCGCGCGCTGCCCCGGCAATCCGCCCGCGGCCGATGCCGATTGCGGCACCTTGTGCGCCTGAAAGTCGCCATCCACAAACTCCGTTGCATCGTAATCCGAAGACATGGTCGAATGGTAGTTCGGCCGGCGATGGCTGTAAAGCGGCGTATCGTTGAAGCAATGCCCGGGGGGCGCAACTCACGTTATCGGAGCGCCGGCATTCTGCCGGCTTACGCAGTAGCCACCTCCCAGAGCGCATCCCTTCACGGTCGGTTCATCACTGCGCAAGCCGTATCGTTGCTGTTCCCGTGTCGATTTCGTTCGTTGGCCCCTTCCCCACGGTCTAAGCCGGCATCATGCCGGCGCTGGGCGCAACTCATGTTATCGGAGCGCGGACATTCTTGTCCGCCTGGAGCTTGCCAACGCGGCCGAGGCGGACAAGAATATCAGCGCTCCTTTCGCATTCTTACACGTCCTCGGAAACGGTGAGTTGCGCCCGCCGGCGCTCCGGACCGGGATTTCTGCTTGTCAACCCGCCTCGCCCGCCCTAAGGTGAGGCAGTGACACACCGTCACCGTACGACATGATTGAACTGTTTCAGTTTGACTGGAGTCCCTTTTGCATCGTTCAGCGGCGAATTCTGGAGTTCTCCGGTGTGCCGTTTCGCATCACCAACATCCCCAACGGCGACCGCACCCTGATCTGGCGCATCACCAAACAGCGCTACCACGCCGTGCCGGTCATCCGGGACGGCAAATCCGTCCTCTTCGAGGTCAGCGACGATTCGCAGGTCATCGCGAAGTATCTCGACTCCAGGCTCCGGCTTGGCCTGTTTCCGTGGGAGCTTGAAGGGGTGCAATCCATCCTCTGGCGTCACATCGAAACCGAGGTTGAGGGGCTGTGCTTCAAGCTGAACGACATCTACTGGCAGGAGATCGTCCCGCGTTCCGAGCAGCTGCTTTTCCTGCGGCACAAGGAGCGGAAGTTCGGCCGCGGCTGCCTCGACCAGTGGCGGGCGGAACGGAAGGAGCTGCTCGCGCAGCTCGATCAGCGTCTGGTGCCCTTCGAGCAAATGCTGATGTATAAGCCGTTCCTCCTGGACCAGCGGCCGCGCTTTGTTGATTTCGATCTCTACGGCATGCTCGGCAACTTCCTCTACTCCGGCCATTACCGGCTGCCCGCAGCCCACACCCACCTTCGCGAGTGGCATCGCCGCATGGAGCGCGTCCAATCGAAGTCTTTCCCTTGTGAAAATGCGCATCAAAGCCGATGCCCTGGGGCTCCTGGCCGAGGATTATGAAACCGACCGGATTCTGATCAAAGACCTTTATACCGGCACGATCGAGGTGTCGGTCTCCGCGGAAAAAATGGCCGTATTCCGGGCGGCCGGCCAGCTCGAGCTGAACGGCGGCCGGCAGTATCTCCCCAACGAGTATTGCACCCTCATGGAGATGCTCGGGGATCTCAACATGGGGCACGAACATCACCGCAGCGCCGACCTGATGCGCTCGGGCAGCATCGTGGTCGAGGCGCTCAGCTACATACGGGGGCGCAGCATTGCCAACCAGTTCATCATCATTGACGAGGCCCAGAACCTCACGCCACTCGAAACCAAGACGATCATCACCCGGGTGGGCAACGGCACCGAAATCGTCTTCACCGGCGCTCCCTACCAGACAGGTGAGGATGAGCCGCGCCTTCAGCGCTCCAGATGGTTTTTGGGAATACGAACCCAGGGCGTTGCCCCTGGGCTGGTATGAAACGGGCCGTTGGCCCTGAACAATGCCAACGCTCTCACGCCCCCACGCCCCCACGCTCCCGTCCCTTTCCGCTTTCAGGGCTTGGCATCCCCCGCCCTTTTGCCTAGTGTGACCGTGTGATTGGGTTTTTGAGATTTGTGGGTCTGATGAATGCGGCCGTGTGGTTTGGCGCCGCGGTGTTCTTCACCTTCTCGACCGGTCGCGCCCCGTTCTCCCCGGAGATGGCGGCATTGCTGGGCGCGAGGAACTACCCGTACTTCTCCGGCGCCATCGCCCAGATCCTCATCGCCCGCTACTTCCAGATGCAGATCATCTGCGCCATCATCGCACTCGGGCATCTGCTTGCGGAATGGCTTTACCTTGGAAAAATGCCGGGAAAATTCGGCATCGGGTTGGTGATGGGGCTGTGCCTGGGGGTGCTCGTGGGGGGCTGCTGGATGCAGCCCAAACTCAAGACGCTGCACGCCGTCAAGTACGGGGCCAGCCAGCGACCCGAAATTCGCGCGGCGGCGGGCCGATCATTTCGAGCTTGGCATGGAGTCTCCATGGGGCTAAATCTTCTCATCGTGTCCGGGCTCACAGTTTATTTTTGGCGTGTTGCGAATCCTTCTGACGCGGCGCGTTTTGTGAGCGCGGTTAAATTCAGAAGTTGACATATTGCGTTTGTCGCGGACCTTATTACTAGCGTGAAGTTGGGTTGCCTTCAGGTTGCCCAAAAAAGGAAATGCCTATGATTTCGAATGAACGTCCATCACCTTATGGTGACCGTCCTCAGGGTGACCGCCCCTACGGCCCCCCGAAAATGCCCGTTGCGGAGGACACCCTCAAGTTGTCCAAGATCCAAATCGAACGGAAGACCTTCATCCTCACCCTGAAGGAGAATCCGCGCGGGCGTTTCCTCCGCATCACCGAGGATGTCGGCGGCCGGCGCGATAACATCATCATTCCGGCAACGGGTCTTGAGGATTTCAAGAAGCTTGTGGATGAGATGGCTCAGGCCTCGGCGGAAATACCGCCCAAGGATCCCTAGCCGTTCCATTCCCCCGGCCGGATCGGAGTCGTTGATTTCGGCCTCCGGGATGCAGGTGTAGAGCCCTGCGTGCGTCCGATGTTCGGGCGGCGGGGGAACAAGGTTCCCTTGCCGGCACCGGTCAGACCTTCTTTTTGGGCTGCTTTCTGGACTTCACACGGGGAGCGTCTCCCCAAAGCGACTCCAGGTCGTAACGCTCCCTCAAATCGGCGCGCATCACGTGGACGATGACATCAAAGTAGTCCAGAACCACCCAGGCCGTCTTCAAGGCGCCATCCACCGCCCTGGCCCGGACGCCGTGCTCGTCGCGGATCCGGTCTATGATCTCGTCCACAATCGCCCGCAGGTGCGGTTCGCTCGTGCCCGAGGCGATTACGAAGTAATCCGTTAACGAGGATAACTTGCACACGTCGAGAACCACGATATTCTCCGCCTTTTTGTTGTCTGCCATCTCGCGGCAGAGCAAAGCCAGTTTTCTTGAATCCATCTGGGATCAATAATGCCCCAACCGGGGTCAAAGATAAAGCCGATTATTACGGATGGCCTCGGCCACCGGTTCCGGCACCAATCGCCCGATCGGCAGGCCGGCTTTTACGCGCGCGCGAACCTGGGATGAGGAAACACCCAGCGGAAAGCCCGCCAGCCGCCGTCCGCGAAACGGCGCCGGGAACGGCACATCCGCCTGCCCGGGCCGGGGCAGAACCACAAACTCCGCCATCCGCGCCAATTCGTCCGCCTCGCGCCACTCCGGCAACTGCGGCGGGTGATCCGCCCCGATCAGGTAAAAGAGCTGCGCGGCCGGAAATCGGCGCGCGTAGTCGCGCACGGTGTCAATGGTGTAGGACACCCCCCCGCGCCGGATCTCCTGGTCGTCCACTTCGGACCAGGTCTCTCCCGCCAGCGCCAGCCGCAGCAGCCGCAGCCGCTCGGGGGCCGGGGTGGGCCGGGCGTCCGGCTTGAATGGCGACTGCGCCGCCGGCACAAAAAACAGCCGCGCCAGGTCCAGCTCCTCCCGCGCCGCCTGCGCCACCAGCAGGTGGCCCAGGTGGACCGGATCGAACGAGCCGCCAAATATGCCGATGCGATCCATGTTTAGTGACAAGACGGCGAGATAGACAACACCGGGGAACCCCTCTCCCCTTCTGAAGGGGAGAGGGAGAAACCTCCGCAGGTTTTAGTGTAGTGCATGCCGATGCGCTTCATGTTTTCTTGGCCTTCCCGATTCAGCAGCAGCGCCTGATGCTCTTATACCGGTTCTCGGTGACCTCCAGGTAAACCTGCGCGCCGGTCTTGGGAGTCCGGATTTCGCCTGCCTGCGCCGGCTGGCCCCCCGTATCGGGCCGGCACTCGCAAACCGTGGCGCACTGGCGGGCACGTTCCAAATCCGCCTCGCCCGACAGCTCCTTCGTCAATGCCAGGGTCAGCGCGGCCACCCCGGCCATGTGCAGCGACCGGTCCTCGGCGACGGCGTAGCCGGGAAGCCAGACCGGCTCCGTCTCGCATAACACCGCCGGCTTGCGCCGGCCCAGCAGCAGAATCCACTCCCGCACGCTGAGCGCGACAATGACGGCGACCACGAGCATAAAGAACACGGTGGCCACCGTGTCCACGTTGTTATTGAACCGCTTGACGCCGTTGAGGCGCAGCGCCTTTTCGGCTTTGGCGATCGCGACCGAGTCGCCGCCGGCCCGGGCGGCGGCCAGCGCATCTTCCAGCTTCGGGGTTTGCTCCCGCAACACCCGGCTGGCGGCCAGGAAACCGATGCCCGGCTTGGGGTGTCCGATCTTCTCCACGCCGGCGGTGAAGGTGACGCTTAGCAGCCACACCAGCGGCAAGAAGGTGATCAGCGCCAGCGCAGGCTGCCGGGGCGCCGGCACCCGCTTAGCTCCGTCGCGCAGGGCGATCTTCAAGAGGACTGTTGTGGCCAGGCACAGGGCAATGCCGGCGAGCATTTGATTGGAGATGCCGAAGATCGGCCACAGCGCCTTGACGCCGCCTTCCGGGTCACGCACCCCCATGATCAGGAAGAAGCCCCAGCCCATCACCATGCCACAACTGGCCAGCAGGTTCGCCCCGAAGTGGCCGGTCTGGCGCATGGGCTTCCAGATGTGGCCCAGCGCGTCCTGCAGGAGGTAGCGACCGACGCGCGTCCCGGCATCAATGGTCGTCAGGATAAACAGCGCCTCGAACATGATGGCGAAGTGATACCAGAGATCGAGCCAGCGGCCGCGCGTCACATGCGAGAAGATGCTGGCCATGCCCACGGCCAGCGTCACCGCGCCCCCGGTCTTGCCGACCAGGCTCGGCTCGCCCACCTGCGCCGCCAGGCTGGTCATCGTTTCGGCCGTCACGGGGAAACCCTCGCCGGTGATCCTGGCCGCCGTGGCCGCCACCTTGGCCGCCACCGGCATGTCGCCCACATCCACGTTCATGCTCAGGTAAACCCCCGGATCCAGCGTGCAGGCTGCAATCATCGCCATGATGGCCACCAGCGATTCCAGGCACATGGCGCCGTAGCCGACCTGCCGCGCGTAGCTCTCCCGCGTGATGATCTTCGGCGTGATGCCGCTGGCCACCAGCGTGTGAAAGCCCGAAATCGCGCCGCAGGCAATCGTGATGAAGCAGAACGGAAACACCGCGCCCGGCACCACCAGGCCCGTGCCCTCGGTGAACCGGGTTATCGCCGGCATCTTCAGGTCCGGCAAAACCAGCAGCACCCCCACCGCCAGCGCGAAAATGGTGCCCAGCTTCATGAACGTGCTGAGGTAATCGCGCGGCGCCAGCAGCAGCCACACCGGCAGCACGCTGGCCGCCAGCCCGTAAAAGATCACGCACCACGCAATGGGCTCCTTGCCCAGACTGAAAACCCGGGCCAGCGTTGGCTGGTGATAGACGTATTGCCCACCCCACACCGCCAGCAGCAGGAGCACCACGCCGATGACCGTAACCTCCCGGATCCGCCCCACCCGCCAGTACCGAAGGTAGCCCCCCATGAACATCGCAATCGGAATCGTCGCCCCCACGGTGAAAATGCCCCAGGGACTCTCCCCCAACGCATTGACGACCACCAGCGCGAGCACTGCCAGGAGGATGACCAGGATCGCCAGGACCGCCACCACCGCCACCGCCCCCGCGGCCGAGCCCAGCTCTTCCTTGATCATCTGCGCCAGCGATTTCCCATCCCGCCGCATCGAGCAGAACAGGATGACGAAATCCTGCACCGCACCGCCCAACACCACGCCGATCAGGATCCAAAGCGTCCCCGGCAGGTAGCCGAATTGCGCCGCCAAGACCGGCCCCACCAGCGGCCCCGGCCCGGAGATGGCCGCGAAATGGTGCCCGAAGACGATCCACTTGTTCGTCTTTACGAAGTCCTTGCCATCATCATGCACCTCGCACGGCGTCGCCCGCCGGTCATCGAGCATCAGCACCCGCGCCGCAATCCACTTCGAGTAAAGCCGGTAGCCAATGGTGTAGCTGCACAACGCCGCGATCAGGATGTACACCGAGTTGAGCGGCTCGCCGCGATGGAAGGCCAGCGTCGCATACGCCCACGCCCCGGCAACCGCGAGCAGCACCCACAGGAGGTTCGTGACCGTTTTCTTCATTGCACCGGCATAAGTAACCTCTTTTGGGCCGACCGGAAAGAGAAGAATCTGCCAACACACCCCCCAAACGGTGGTTCTTGGCCAGTTCCAGACCCCCCATTGGTAAGACAGTGGTAAGACATCAGTAAGACACCACCCCCAGGGAGGTCAAAAGGGGCCAATCCGGGAAGGACGGCAGATGTAAGTGCCTGCTCCGTCCTACTTCGCCGTAATCACGACGTAGTTGCGCTTGCCCTTGCGCAGGAGCAGATGCTTGCCAAAGAGCAGGTCTTTGGCGGTCACCGCATATTGGAAGTTGGCTTCGCGGACGTTATTGACGTAGGCGCCGCCGCCTTCAATGTCCTTGCGCGCCTGGCCCTTGGAGGCGCAAAGGCCGCCATGAACCAGCAGTTCGACCAGCGGCTTCCCCGCCCCCTCGAGCTCGGCTTTGGCGATCTCCTTCGTGGGAACCTCGCCCACGATCTCGTTGAAGGTGGCCTCGGAAACGCCGGCGAGGTCGCCCCCGAACAGGATTTCACTGGCCCGGATGGCCTCGGTGGTGGCACCCGGGCCGTGCACCAGGTCGGTCACCGCTTTGGCCAGCGCCTTGTGGGCGACGCGGGCCCCGGGGTTTTCTGCGTGCTGAACCTCCAGCGCGGCAATCTCGTCCCGGGTCAGGAAGGTGAAGAACTTCAGGTAGCGCGCCACATCGCGATCGTCGGTGCGAATCCAGTACTGGTAAAACCTATAGACGCTGGTCCGGCCCGAATCGAGCCAGACGGCGCCGGCGGCGGTCTTGCCAAACTTGGTGCCATCCGCATTGGTAATGAGCGGCAGGGTGAGGCCAAAGGCGGGACGACCCAACTTCTTGCGGGTGAGATCAATGCCGGCGGTGATGTTGCCCCACTGGTCGCTGCCGCCGATCTGCAGCTCGCAGTTGTAATCGCGGCAGAGCACGCAGAAGTCGAAGGCCTGGAGCAGCATGTAGCTGAACTCCGTATAGCTGATCCCGGCCTCGCGGTCCTCCATGCGGGCCCGGACGCTCTCCTTGGCGACCATCTGGTTGACGGAGAAGTGCTTGCCGATGTCGCGCAGGAAATCCAGAAAGCTGACGGGCGCGGTCCAGGTCGCGTTGTCGAGCAGGCGCGCGGGGTTGACGGGCGTGTCGAAATCGAGCAGGCGGCAGAGCTGCTCCTTGACCTTGGCAATGTTGGAGGCGAGGACTTCCTTGGTGAGTAACTGGCGCTCCTGGGCTTTGCCGCTCGGGTCGCCGATGGAGCCGGTGGCCCCGCCGGCGAGCGGGATGGGGTGATGCCCCAACAGTTGAAACCGGCGCAGCGCCAGCAACGGCACAAGATTGCCGACATGCAGGCTGTCGGCGGTCGGATCGAACCCGCAGTAGAGCGTGATGGGGCCGGGGCTGACCCGCTTGGCCAGTTCCTGGGCGTCGGTGCAGTCGGCCAGCAGGCCGCGCCATTGAAGCTCTTCGAGAATGTTCATGCCGTGGAGAATAAAGGGTCGGGCGGCGATTTCCAATTGCCAAAAAAGAAAACAGGCGGGCCGTTGCCGGCCCGCCTGTCTGAATCTGGCTGGAAGCCCGGGTCTCCCCTACTTCGTGTCTTCCTGCTTCGCCTCGTCGGCAGCGTCGAAGGCGTGCTGAAGGGCGACGAGATCCTCGCCCGGCTTCAAGGCGTCCAGGACGGCCTGCTCGGCCTTGAGCTGCTCGTTGGAGTAGTTGGCGGCCTTGATGGACAGGCCGATGCGGCGGTCGCTCCGGTCAATCTTGATGACGCGGGCGGTGACTTCCTGGTCCACCTTGAGCACGTTCTTGATCTTGTCAATGCGCTCCTCGCTGATCTGCGAGATGTGGACGAGCCCGTCAATTTCATGCTGCAAGCCGATGAAGGCGCCGAAGCTGGCCAGCTTCGTGACCTTGCCGGTGACCAGGTCGCCGACCTTGTACATCTGGTCAATGCCTTCCCACGGGTCGGGCGTGAGCTGCTTCATGCCGACAGCAATGCGCTGGTTGGCCTTGTCCACTTCCAGAACAATGGCTTCGACATCGTCGCCCTTCTTGATCACCTCGGAAGGGTGATTGATCTTGCGCGTCCACGACATGTCGGAGACATGGATCATGCCGTCCATGCCTTCCTCCAGCTCGATGAAGGCACCGTAGCTGGTGAGGTTGCGGATCTTGCCCTTGACGTGGGTGCCGGGCGGGTATTTCTCCTGCGCCTTCTCCCAAGGGTTGGTTTCGAGCTGCCGCAGGCCGAGGGAGATTTTCTGCTCCTCGCGGCTGATGCCCAGCACCACGGCCTCAATTTCCTGGTCAGGCTTGAGGACATCGGACGGCTTGGCAATGCGCTTGGTCCAGGAAAGCTCGGTGACATGCACCAGGCCTTCGACGCCGGGCTCGAGCTCGACAAAGGCGCCGTAGGGAACCAGGTTGACGACGCGGCCCTTGACCTTGACGCCCACGGGATACTTCTGCTCGATGCTGTCCCAGGGATTGGCCAGCTTCTGCTTCAGGCCCAGGCTGATGCGCTCCTTCTCGCGGTTGATGTCCAGGACGACGACGTCAATGTCCTGGCCAACCTTGAGGATCTCGGAGGGGTGCCCGACGCGGCCCCAGCTCATGTCGGTGATGTGGAGGAGGCCGTCTATGCCGTTGAGGTCAATGAACGCGCCGAAGTCGGTGATGTTCTTGACGGTGCCCTTGCGGATATCGCCCGGGGTCATTTCGCCCAGGAGCTTCTGGCGGCGCTCGGTGCGCTCCTGCTCGATCAGCTCGCGGCGGGACAGGACGATGTTCTGGCGCTCCTGGTTGATCTTCACCACCTTGAACTGGTAGGTGTTGCCAACGTATTGCGCGAGGTTCTTAGGGGTGAGGACGTCAATCTGCGAGGCGGGAAGAAACGCCTCGACGCCGATGTTGACGAGCAGGCCGCCCTTGACAATGGCTTTGACCTTGCCGGCGATGGTGCCGCCTTCGTTGCAGATGGTGAGAATGCGCTCCCAGTTCTGCTTGAACTCGGCCTTTTCCTTGGAGAGGACCACCATGCCCTCTTTGTCCTCGAGCTTCTCGATCAGGACATCAATCTGGTCGCCGACCTTGACGACCTTGATGTCTTCAAATTCGTTCGCGGAGATGACGCCTTCGCTCTTGTATCCGATGTCCACCAGGACTTCCTTGGGGCGGACTTCGATGATATTACCTTTGACGATATTGCCTGCGGCAAAGGGCAGGGCGCCTTTTTGCCTCATGGCTTCTTCCATTGTCAGCATAAACAATAACTAGCTTGCTTCTTACGAATCAGGGGGAGGTTTGGTCAGCGCAGGGCCTTCCGGAACTCCATTGCCTAACGGACCAGACGTTGCGACGGCAACGGAGGTTGAGGGTTAGGTTATTCGTTAACTTTTATTTCTCAGCCTTAGTGAACATCCGCACACACGGCGTTCAGGCGCGATAAAAGTAGGCCCGCCATCCCAGAATGCAAGCGGAAAGCGCGGAAAATCGCCGGAGCGCCAGCGTTCTGCCGGCTTGAACCGTTCGCAGCTCTCCAAAACCCCTCGTATCTCAGCCGTTCCTGCGCCCTAAGCCGGCCGAATACCGGCGCTCCGGCGGCTTGGCCGACCGACCTGCGACGGCCGGATTGCGAAGGCTTCGGTTTGCAGTAGATTATTTCTGGAAAGCAGACCACACTCGGGCATGGCAGAGAAAAGTTTGAATGACCTTCCGCGCGAGCTGCGCTCGCTCCTCACCAAGGGCAACGACGCGGTGCAGCGCGAAAACTACGATTACGCAATTGATCTCTTCAACCAGGTCCTGGCCCGGGAGCCGGGGCAGTTCGAAATCCGCAAGGCGCTGCGGCTGGCGCAGGTCAAGAAGGCCGGCAGCGGCGGCGGCTTCTTCAAGAAGATGCTCAGCAGCGCAGGCTCGTCGCCGATGGTCGCCAAGGGCCATATGGCGCTGAGCAAGAACCCGGCCGAGGCGCTGAACATCGCGGAGCAGATCCTCAACGGCGACCCCACCAACTCGGCGGCCCACAAAATCATCGTCGAGGCCGCCTCCAGCCTGGAGCTGCCCCGGACGGCCGTCATGTCGCTGGAGACCCTGGTGCGGAATTCGCCCAAGGACAAGGACGTGGCCATCAAGCTCGCCTACGCGCTGGCGGAAATCGGGCAGAGCTCGCGCGCCGAGAAGATTCTCTCCGACCTTTACCGGGCCTCCCCGACCGACAACGAGCTGTCCCAGGCGCTCAAGGATCTCTCCGCCCGCAAGACGCTCGACGAGGGCGGCTACGAGGCGCTCGCGGACGGCACCGGCTCCTACCGCGATATTCTGAAGGACAAGGACGAGGCGATCTCGCTCGAGCAGGAAAAGCGGCAGGTCAAGACCGAGGACGTCACCGAGAAGCTCATCAACGAGTACGAGGCGCGCCTGCAGACCGAGCCCGACAATCTCAAGATGATCCGCTCGCTGGCCGAGCTCTACACGCAGAAGAAGCAGTTCGACAAGGCCCTCGGCTACTACGATAAAATCAAGACCTCCTATGCGGGCGCCGACGCTTCCCTGGACCGCAGCATCGCCGACACGGTAGCCCGGAAGTTCGATCACGACCTGGAGCAGATGGACCCGACCGCACCCGATTTCGGGGATAAGTCGGCGAAACTGCAGGCCGAGAAGGATGCGTATCAACTGGCGGAGTGCCAGAAGCGGGCCGAGCGGTTCCCGACCGACCTGCAGATCCGTTTCGACCTGGGGCAGCTCTATTTCAAGGCGGGCAAGGTGGGGGAGGCCATCCAGGAATTCCAGAAAGCGCAGGGCAATCCCAACCGCCGCATTGCCGCCATGAACTACCTGTCGCAGTGCTTCGCCAAGCGACGGATGTTCGACCTGGCCGTGCGCACCCTGCAAACCGCCCTGAAAGAGAAGCAGGTTTTCGACGAGGAGAAGAAGGACCTGATTTACAATCTCGGCTCGGTGCTCGAGGCCATGGGCAAGAAGGACGAAGCCATCAAGCAGTTCGAGCAGATCTACGAGGTGGACATCAGCTACAAGGACGTGGCGGCACGGGTGGATGCGTTTTACGCCGGCGGACAACCGTAAGCGATCAGCGCCGCCGGGCGCAAGCCACACGCCGGATGGACTGCCACGAAGCTTTTGACGGCCTGCTCTGCGGATCCGGGCCGATCCTGGCGCTCGCCCCGATGCAGGACGTGACCGACCTGCCATTCTGGAGGCTGATCGCAGGCTACGGCGGGGCGGATGTCTATTTCACGGAGTATTTCCGCGTCTATGCCGGTTCCAGGCTGCAGAACCATATTCTGAAATCGGTCACCGGGAACCCCACCGACCGGCCGGTCATCGCACAGATGATCGGCAACGACATCCCCTCGCTGGTGCGCACAGCGCGCGAGCTGCAAGAGTATCCCATTGCGGCGGTGGACCTGAACCTGGGCTGCCCGGCGCCCGTCGTTTACCGCAAATGCGCCGGCGGCGGCCTGCTGCGCCACCCAGCCCAGGTGGATGCCATTCTTGGGGCCCTGCGGGACGCGGTGAAGATCAGGTTCAGCGTCAAGACCCGCATCGGCTTCGACTCGGCGGAGGTCTTTTCCGAGCTGCTCCCCATCTTCGCCCGGCACTCGCTCGATCTGCTGACCGTGCATGGCCGGACGGTGCGGGAGATGTATCGCAGCCAGGTGCATTACGAGTTCATCGCCCGCGCCGCCGCCGAGCTCCCCTGCGCTGTGCTCGCCAACGGGAACGTTTACTCCGCGCAAAAGGCGGACGAGGTCTTGAAGCTCACCGGGGCCCGCGGGCTGATGATCGGCCGGGGCGTGATCCGCAATCCGTGGTTGTTCTCTCAAATCCGCCAGCATTTGCGCGGTGAACCGGTCTCGCTCCCGCGCGGGCGCGATGTCCTCGAATACGTGCGGGCGCTCTATGAAACGGTCTGTTCCCCCGGCGTGCGAGAATCCGCCCAGGTGCAGAAGATGAAGAAATACATGAACTACCTCGGCATGGGGGTGGAGCCCACCGGACACTTCCTGCACCGGATCCGGCGGGTGACAACGAAGGACGGGTTCCTGGGGGTTTGCGGGGACTACTTGGGCCATGACGAGCCGATGCCGCTCGAACCGCTCCCGCTGGCGCTCAAGGCGTCGGACGTGATGGCGGGCGAACAGCGCTAGCCATACCGATAGGGGCGCTCCATCGCAAACGCATTGGGCAGGTGGCGCACCTCGCGCACCCGGCCGTCCTGCAAGAGCACTTCCACGATGTCAAAGCGCACTTTCACTGCCGGGTTCTTCAACCGGCGCAGGTAGTCGAGCCCGGCGCGCGTGAGCCGCTGGCGCCTCTCCCGGTCCACCGCCGCCGCCGGCCGGGACCACCCCTCCGAGGATCGCGTCTTCACCTCGATGAAAACAAGGCAGTCGCTATCCCGGCAGATGAGGTCAATCTCGCCGCGCGGCGTGCGGAAGTTGGCGGTGAGGAACTTGAGGCCGTGCCGTTGCAAATACTTCCTCGCGGCACGCTCGCCCAGCTTGCCACGCCTCAAATGCTCCGGCTCCGCCTTGCCGGCGAAACAGGCCTTGAGCCATGCCAGGAAATTCATCTGTCCAAGGATTAAGGAATCACTGGGGCCGCCGCCATACCAGTCGGCCCTCATGGCGCCCAGTTTAGGGCGGCTACCCGTTTGAATCAACTGCGGCGTGGATCTGATAGCA
Source organism: Verrucomicrobiota bacterium (assembly GCA_026397855.1). GTDB lineage: Bacteria > Verrucomicrobiota > Verrucomicrobiia > Limisphaerales > UBA8199 > JAPLUA01. The sequence goes on from JAPLUA010000094.1 coordinate 15,195, forward strand.
GCTGCCTGGGCCCGGGAAAGATTCATGCCATGCGGGGAAAGGATTTCTTTGATTGCGGCCCTGCCTCCTTCTATAACTGCCGTGTGCCGGAGACCAATCCATTGTCGGCCCCAGCAACCCGAACCTGCCCCGTATGCGGCCACGACGCTGCCGATCCCTGGCTGCGGAAGGGTGAGCTTCACCTCGTCCGCTGCCGCGGCTGCGGCATGATCTACGCCAGCCCCGCCCCTGCGGAGTTCGCCTCCGGCCAATACTATGACGGGGCGGGAGCGGGCTATTATCTTTCGCCCGCCAAGCTGGAGAGCGATTACGCGGCAGTGCGGTTTGAGCGCGAACTCCGCCTGTTCCGGAAGCACCGCGCCGCGGGGGCCGTGTTGGACGTGGGCTGCTCCTCGGGCGCGTTCTTGTTCCAGCTCAACAGCCGCTTCCCGGGCTGCTACGAAATCCTCGGAACCGACGTAAGCGGCACCCCACTGGATTACGCCGAGTCGCGCGGCGTTCCCGTCGTGCGCGGAGATTTCCTGGAGCAGCCCTTCGCGGATAAGAAGTTCGACGCGGTGACCTTCTGGGCGGTGCTGGAACATCTGCTGGAGCCGAGGCGGTTCCTGGAGCAGGCGTGGTCCATACTGAAACCAGGGGGGCTTTGCTTTGTGCTGGTGCCAAACGTCACATCGCTGGCCACGCGTTTGCTGGGAGCGCGTTATCGCTACATCTACCCGCAGCACCTGAACTACTTCACGCGCGGGACGCTGACCCGGCTCGTGGAAGCGCGGTTCTCGGTGGTTGAGTTCCGGACGACCCACTTTAACCCGATCGTGATTTGGCAGGACTGGCGTCAGCACGGAAAAGAAGTGCCGAATCAGGAGCGCGCCGACCTGTTGAAGCGCACAACCGCTTACAAGCAGAACCCGCTGCTTCGGCCGGCGAAGGCCCTCTACGCGCTCACCGAGAAATCGCTCGGCGCGCTAAGCCTGGCAGACAACCTCGTGGCGGTGCTGAGACGGAAGAACTGATTCGAATGCGGGCAAAACGTCAAAAGGGCAATTCCCTCTCCACCGGCCGGATGGGCGCGAAGCTGCGGCGATGAATCGGGCATGGCCCGTGCCGCCGGATGGCAGCCAGGTGCTGCGGGGTGCCGTAGCCCTTATGCTCCGCAAAGCCGTAGCCGGGATAGAGCCGGTCGAACTCCCGCATCAGGCGATCCCGGGTCACCTTGGCCAGGACGCTCGCCGCGGCGATCGAGTAGCTTCGCGCATCGCCTTTCACGAGGGGGGTATTGGGGAGGCGCATGGATTTCACGGGGCTGCCGTCCACGAGCACGTGCTGGGGGGGCGGCCGCAGTTGTTCGAGCGCCGCGTTCATCGCGCGATGCGTCGCCTGGAGGATGTTGATGCGGTCAATCAACCCCGCATCGGCGTCCGCTATGGCATAGCGGATTTCCGGATGCGCGGTCAGGATTGCGTAATACTCCTCGCGCTGCGCCTCAGTGAGTTGCTTCGAGTCGTTCAGCCCGCGGAGCCGGCTATCCAGCCCCGCCTCCAGCCAACCGCAGGGGAACACCACGGCGGCGGCGACCACCGGCCCGGCCAGCGGGCCCCGGCCCGCCTCATCCACGCCCGCGACAAGCGTCAGGCCCTGCCGCCACAGCGCGCGCTCATGATCGAGCCGGTTCCAGAACTTCGCGCTCAATGCATCTCGATGTCACACGTGCCGATGCCCTTGCGGAAGTAGTTGAATTGCACGTTCGGATGATCCGCCAGCAGGGACATCGGCACCGCGGCGTCAGGCAGCTTCCTGGCGATCATCAGGCAGGTCAACCGCTGGCCGAAGGGATTGTCATGGCTGCCGGCCTGCCAGATGGATACTTTCTCCGCTTTCCACGTTTCCACCGGCCCGACGGAAATGGCCTGGGTAGGGACGAGCGAGATGTTGCCGCCGCCGGAGGTGCGCGCGTTTTGCGCGATGGTCAGCGGGTGCAGGTCCACCACGCGCGTGGCGAGCTTGCGGTATTCGGCAGGTGAAGGCGGTTGGTCCTTGTGCTTCCCTTTGCGGCGGGGCGGATCATTGAAGGCCCAATGTTTCACATCGCCCTGCCCGCCCTGGATGACCGCGCAACGCACGCCCGTTTCCCAGGTCTTGCGGAAGCCAGCGATGTCGGCCTTCGGGAAGTGCAGGTTGGCGTCAGGCATCACCAGGTCCTTGCGGATGCGGCTGAAGCAGAGTTCGCGGTCGGCCTTTTCAAACGACAGCGGATGCGTAGGCGGCGCTTCCTTGCCGTCGAGATACCATTCATCCATCCCCCAGAAATGGGCCGAGCGGATATTGAGGCCCAGGTCATTCACGAGCCGCGCGACCAGGGGCAACTGCTCGGTCGGACCGATGGGGCCGCAGATCCCGACCGGGTTGTCGGGCGTGGATTGCCTCCAGGCATTGATGTATTCGAGGGCCTCGGCCAGGTAGAACTCCTCGATGGTGTCATACATCACCACCTTGAAGCCGGGCCGGGACAGCTTGAGCATCTTCTCGGGCGTCAGCGCGGCGGCGTCGCGGATGATATCGTCGTCGAGGGTGGTGTAATCCCACCAGTCAGGGGCAATGGAACTTAGTTTTCTTGGCATAATCAGGGTAAGTATCGTTGGTGTGAGTAGAGATTAAATCCTAAAAGCCCCGTTCCAGGCTGCGCTCGTAGGCCTGGTTCACCAGGTAGTTTTTCCCAAGGGCCTCAGCCAGGGGGTCAGCGTCTGGCGCGCAGTAGCCGTAATGCAGATGCCGCCGCCAGCCCTCGGCGTATTTGAATTTCTTCGAGAGCCGCCCGACAGACAGCGAGTTGTCCTCGACCGCCAGCAGGAAGGAGCTCATGCCCTGGCTGACGTCCAGCCAGTTCTGCTGGCTCTTGTGGGCCGAGAGCGCTTCGAGTTGGAGCTTGTGGACCGCAGTGGTGTTGACGAAGGCGCCGGGAATGATGCGGCGCCGCAGCGGATCGCGGAGCCCTTGCGTCATGGCGTGGTAGACCGTCACGTCGTAGTCCGCCGGGGTGCGGGATGGCACAGTCTTGAAGTTCGGCATCCCGCGCGTGAAGGCCGCCGTCACCGCCAGCCGGCACGTGTTCATGTGGTCCTCCATGTAATCGTCCGGCGAATGAGTCAGCACAATGCCGGGTTTGACCTCGCGGATGATCGCCGCCAGGGCGCGGAGCAGCTCGAGGTTGTAAAGGATTTCCAGGTCGTCGGTGAGGCTGGGGTGAAAGTGCGCCCCCAGGATCTTCGCCGCCGCCCTGGCCTCGGTGTTGCGGATGGATCGTGTCGTGGCCGCATTATACTGCACGCTGCCGCAACTGCCGTTGGCCAGCGTCAGGTAGTGGATCTCGCAGCCCGACTTCTTGAGCTGCAGGAGGGTCCCCGCCATGTAAAACTCAATGTCGTCCGGATGCGCCCCGATGGCAATCGCCGCTTTGTTACTCATACCGATTCAATTCTATGGGACTTGTTTAATTGGTTGAACCCGTCTTCCCGCTACTTCAAGCCGGACAGTTTGACCGGCCTTCCCAGCGCCGCCGATCGGTCGGCGGCGAATACCACTTCGTGGGTGACGACCGCGTCGTCCATGCTCGTCAGCGGCATTTCCTTGCCCTGCTCCAGGGCGTCGAAGAACGCCTCGAATTGCGCCTGGTAGGGATGGTCGGAGACGTCGCCCGAGTCCGCCATCTTCATCGCCAGCGTGCTCCATGCCGCCTTGTTGGTGCCCAGGTCCGCCGAGTGGAACTTGTTGTCCAGCAGGCTGCCCTTGCTGCCGACCAGGTGCGTGTGGAAGTAATACGGCTGCAGGCAATCAATGGAGGATGTGCACTTGGCGGCGGCGCCGCTCTTGAATTTGAGGATCGTCACGCTCGTGGTCGGATACTCGTAGGGGGCGAACAGCTTGCTCCTGGACCGGGTGTCGTAGCTCATGACCTCGATCACATCGCTGCCCATGAGGAGCAGCAGCGCGTCCATCGCGTGGCAGCCGGCTTCGAGCAGGGAGCTGCCGCCTTCGTCCTTGCGCTGGCACCAGCGGAACTGGTCGTACCACGGGCCGATGCCGTGATAGTAATCCACCTCGCCATAGTGCACGTGGCCCAGCAGCCCCTGATCCAGCATGGTCTTGGTGACCTGGAACTGGTTGGAGTAGCGGCACTCGAAGCAGACGCAGGTCTTGACCCCGGCCCGCTTCACGGCCTTGCGCATGGTCCGCAGCTCCTTGAGCGAAAGGCAGAGCGGCTTTTCGAGGATGAGATGCTTGCCCGCCCGGGCGGCGCGGATAACCTGGTCCAAACGCCGGGTGGGAAAACCGCACAGGGAGACGACATGAATATCAGGATCGGCGAGCATCTGGTCCAGGTCGTTATAGACGCTGATGCGCCCGCCGTATTGCGTGCTGAGCGCCGCCGCATCGAGCTTGCGCGACGAACACACGGCCGTGACCTGGGCGAGGCGGGTCCTGTTGATGGCCGGGATGTGCGCTGTGGCCACCCAGCCGTAACCGACGATGCCGACGTTATACTTCTTCATGGTTCTGGAGCAGGATTCTACTGCGTCGTTACAACGCGCGAAATGGCACAATCTTTCGGCAGCTTTGTCAAATCAAACTCAATCACACTCCCGGTGCCCCCCTGTCAGCGATTTCCCCCGCCCCGGCCCCGCGCGCCTTCGGACTGGCCGGCCGAAATCCGAGGCCGAAGAAGACCACCCCGCAAGCATTGATGCCGAAGAGGAAGCCAATCTTGTAGGTGCGCCCGGTGTTGGTGGGGTTGAAAATCGGCACGTCCTTGCCCGCCAGCAGGCACGGCAACGCAGCGGGCATGACCGCGCCATGCACGAGGCCGACCCAGAATCCTGCCTTCTTGTCGGCCCCATAGCTTCCGGACTGCGCCCAGGCAAAAGCCCAGCCAAGAACAACGCTGGCTACAATCAGGCCGGATGCTTTTGCAAGCCAGGGCGGTAGCCAACGCCGCCCAACGCGGGCTGGCTCCGTTATCGAAGGGGATGATGACATCGGCCCAAAGGATGCTTGGCTGCTGTTCGCTACATCAAGTACATTGTGGGCCGACTGATCGGGCTGCTCACGCGCGGGCCCGGTCGGCAATTCCTGCGCCCGGGGGGACGGGGGCGCTCCGATTTCAGTTGCCGGAGGCTGAGCCGGCTATCTATCTTCCCGACTCGAAATGCGATAATCTGCATGCTTAGCCGGCCACTCCTCACCAGCACCAATCGTTGCGCCGCTCCAAAGGGCT
>JAPLUA010000532.1 GCA_026397855.1 Verrucomicrobiota bacterium
CTGGTGCAATCAGGCATTGATCCCACCACCTCGGGCGGCATCAGCACCGTGCTGGCCAGTTACACCAGTTTGCCCGGTGCCGCCCCGACCGTTATTGGACCTGTGGGCCTCGATTTGAGCCGCAACCTGTTGGTCGGCATTGCCACCAACTCAGCCTCGGTCGGACCGGCCTCGTTGAACCTGTACGACGTAACCAGCCTCAGCGCGCCGATTGCCCTGGCGGCCTACACGTTCCCCCAAAGCCCTTACAAGGATAACAAGAACTGCATTGGCCAGTGCTTCTTTGCCGGCGATTACGTCTTCGCCATCTGCGGCAATAACGGCGTCATGGCCTACAAAGTAGTCGTGGGGCCCCCGACCCCTCCCGCGTTCCTTGTCCAGCCGAGGAACCTGCAGCTTGTCGAGGCCAGCGCCGGCACGATGAGCGTGACGCTGGACCAGACTGCCGCCTACCAGTGGCAGAAGGGCGGCACCAATATCTCCGGCGCCACTGCCTCCAGTTACACGATCAGTCCCGCGCAGCTCAGCGACGCGGCCAATTACCGGTGCGTGGCCTCAAACTTCTTCGGGATGAACACCAGCTCCGTGGCAGTGGTCACCGTCCGCGCCTTGGCCGATGTTTATCATCTAACGCCAACCTGGGGCCTCGGCCCGCTGAGCCGGCCTTACCTGGTTGCCGACTCCGACTCCAAGGGCCAGACGCCGCTTTATCGCAGCATTGCCTGCAACAGCCTCTCGAATCAGATCTATGTGATCAGCCGTACCAACGCCACAGCGGGCCTGACCATCAATGTCCTCGATGCCTCCACGGGAGCGGACTTGTATCAGCTCGACACCACCGGAATTGCAGGCGGAAGCATCGTCCTGCTCGCGATGGGCGTTGCTGATGACGGTTCCCTGTACGCCGGGAACATGTCCTATACCACCCCGGCTGATTTCCTTCTCTATCGCTGGGCAAACTCCGCGCCAGCCACATCGCCAACCTTGGTGTATTCAGGTGAACCAGCGAATCAGACTTCGTCGTTGCGCTGGGGCGACAACCTGGATGTGCGCGGCGCCGGCACGAACACGGAGATCCTGGTTGACGCCTACCAGGGCACCTTTGCCGCCATCCTCAAGCCGACGGATAGTTCGCTCGGCTCCTTCACCAGCTCCTTCTTCACCGAAAGCACTCCCAGCTCTCCGATTGGCCGCAGCCTGCAGTTCGCGACCGGCAACAGGGCCTGGCAGAAGCGGTCGGGCAAGGACTTGCAGCTCTACGCCTACGATCTGCCCACCCAGACGGGCACTCTCCTCAGCAACTACACCGGGCTGCCCGCCTCTATCGGCCCGGTGGCGTTGGACGTTTCCCGAAACCTGCTGGCGGGAATCAACATTGCCGGCGTCAGCACCAATGCCCCGGACACCCTCGCCTTGTACGACATCACGGATTTGAGCGCGCCGCTGCTGATCGCCACCTATAACTTTCCCTCCAACGCCCTGCCTAACAAGAACATGGTCGGCCAGGTCCTGTTTGCGGGCGACCGGGTCTATGCCCTGGACGGCAACAATGGCATCGTGGCCTTCAGCATCATCGCCCCTGCCAAACCGCAGCTCAATGTCGGCACCGACGGCAGCAAGGTCATTCTTTCCTGGCCCAGCTTCTTCACCGGCTATACTCTGTACTCAGCATCGGCTGCGGTCGGACCGCACACGAATCCCGAGGGGCCTGGGGTCGCGGCGGGCAATTATTATTGGGTAACGAATACCCTCTCGGGAACACAGAAATACTACCGTCTGCAAAAGTAGCTACCATGAAGACCTGCCCAGGCATAACCCCATTCAAACACGCACTATTCATCGGGCCAGTCCTGCTCGGGTTGATGACCAGCCTCAACGCCCGGCAAGCCGGTGCCGCCCCTGCCCCCGCCGCCGGGCAATCAGCGGCCAAAGCCCCGGCGAAGGAAGATCCGGCGTCGGGGCCAGATGCCAAGCCCGCTTTCAACTGGCTGTCCTTTCCCGATGCCGCCAGGTTCAAAGTGCTCGGGCTCTACTGGTTCGAAGAGAACAAGCCGCAGCTATGGCGGTTGCCGAAGCAACAGGTCGACTCCCTGCCCAAGGGCGTGCAGCGCGGCTGCAAGCAGTCGTCGGGCGGGCGGATCCTGCTCAGCTGTGACAGCACAGCCCTGGGCCTTAAGGTGGTTGCCTCGAACGGCGGCAGCGGCAAAGGGTTCGCGGTCTATGTCAACGGCACGTTTCAAGGCTCCGCCGGCGTGAGAGCAACCAACGGCGAGACCGACCTGGTGCTGTTCCAGGGGCTCGACAGGAAGCCCAAGGAAATCATCATCTACCTGCCCCACCGCCAGGATGTGGTGGTCAAAGCCATCGGCGTGGATGCAAACACCAAATTCAGCCCTCCCGCCCACAAGTTCGCCAGGCCCTTGCCGATCGTATTCTACGGCTCCTCGGTCTGCCAGGGCAACGGCGCGTCGAACCCCGGCATGACCTACGAGGCCATCCTGGCCAGGGACCTGAACCTCGACTTCATCAACCTGGGGTTTGGCGGCGCGGGCAAGGCGGAGGAGAACGTGGTCAAGCTCGTCAACGCCATTCCCGCCTGCTGCTACGTTTTCGACCTCGGCAAATCCTACGGCGCGCAGGACATGACCCCCTACAAGCTCATGCTGGATGCCGTCCGCAAATCACATCCCGACACCCCCATCCTCTGCCTCACCCCCATCACCTCTATCCGCGAAGTGCAGGACGAAACCTACTCCAAGCGCAGCATCCACGACCGCACGGTCATGCGCGACGCGGTCAAGGAGTTCACCAAGACCGGCGGCGGGAACGTCATCCTGGTCGAAGGGGAAGACCTGCTCGGGTTCAAGGAACATGACGGGCTGTCCAAAGACGGTGTGCATCCGGGAGACCAGGGCTACGCCCGTATCGCCGGAAAGCTGCTGCCGATCATAAAGAAGGCCGTGGGGCTATAGACTGGCGGTGCCCGCCCCGGACAACCCACGTTTCCCCTCCCTTGTTCAGTTGAAAGTCGCAGGTCTTTCAAACCCTTGATGCCCTCCACAGGACGAGAATCCTGATACTGCCAGCAGGCAGTAGCGTCAGCCTCCGGCTTGCGCCCGTCCCGGCAAGCTTCCAGCTTGCCGCGCTGAGATGGAACTCTCAGCCCCGCGCCAACCCGGAGGGTTGGCGGGACAGACGCAAGCTGGAAGCTTGCTCTACTACAATACGGTGTCCTGCGAAGATGCGCGCCGACAGGTTGCCAGGTCGGAAGATGCCTGGCGCGTCTGCGATCAACGGGTTATTGTGGGAAGTGATGACCGTTTACACCAACCTTGGCGCCGGTTTCCCAGGCGGCTTCTTCATCCGCCGCCGTCTGGGACTGCTGTTGCTCCTGGCCGCCACTTTTGTTGGTTCGGCACGGGCGACGCCGGATCTCCGGTTCGATGTCATGACCCTCTGCTGCAACTGCTCCAGCTCCAGCCAGATGGCGTGCCCCGTCCACCTCGAACACCTCAACTTCTCCACCACCAACGGCCACTACATCGCGATGGGCGACGACGATCACCGGTTTGAGCTGGCGACAAACGGCAACGTGTTGGCCATCTACTACAACACGCTCAACGACGGCTGGACCACCAACGACGGGCCAACAACGGCTGCCGTGATCGAGCAGTATTCGCGGAACCGTTTCACCGCCACCGGCCCGCGCCCGGACTGGATCGTGCTCAATGAGATCTCGGCTTCGCTCTGGCCTGCGAACCAGGCCTACCGCACCTGGGTCCACGACGTCGTCCACGCGTTGCACAACACCTACGGCTATTCGATCATCCTGTATGCCCCTTTCGCCACTCCCGGCGCCACTCCATCCGATTGGCAGGCTGTGGCGGCGGACGCCTACATCGGGGTCGAGAATTACCTGGGCGGCGAGGAGGTGGCCGCGGAAGGATTCTCGGTCAGCTGGTGCCAGGGCCATTACCAGGGCTCGACGAACAGCTACAACGCGCTCGGGGTGCCAACCTCCCGGCTGATCCTGGGGGAGCATTTCTCGCACAATCTCTCCGGCTCTGGCTACGGCCGATCCGGCGTTTCCTCCAATGACTGGGACAAGGTTGTGGCCGCGCGATGCAAAGCCGCCCGCAACGTTCAGTTCGCCGGCTTCATCGGCTATGCCTGGGGCGGCAATGCGATGAACGTGACCTCGAACGAGATGATCCATTTCGAGGATACCTACTCCACCAATCCCCTGCCGAAGCTCTCCGCCGTCACCGCACCCGGCATCGCCGTGCAACCGCAGAGCGCAACGCTGCCGACGGGGAGCGATGTGGGGTTCATTGTCTTCAAGGCCGGCACGGCTGCCACCAGCTATCAATGGCGCCGCAACGGCATCAGCCTCGCCGGAGCAACCGCGTCGTGCCTGAATCTGACCAACATAAACCCCCAGAACGCGGGCAGCTATTCGGTGCTGCTCGGCAATGCCGCCGGGACGACGCTGAGCTCGAATGCCGTCCTGTCGGTCAGGGTGCCGGACCCGCTGGTGTATGAGCCGTTCGCCGACATGACCGGCAGCGGCAGCACGGCCTACGCGCCGGGAGCCAACCTTACGGCCCAGACCAATGCCCAAGGCCTGCCCTGGTATGTCGCCGGCACCACCATCACCGGCCCCCAGCCGGTCATTTCCCCCGGCAACCTGAACATCCCCGGCCTGGCGGCTTCCGCAGGGAACGGTGTCATCTACGGCAACACCTCTCCGGCCGGGGCGGCGCCACGAATGGGGCTTGGCTCATCCTACACCGTAGGAACGCTCTACTACTCCTTCGCCTTCCGCATCACGGATCCAGCCGGCATGGGCACTGGCGGCCAGATCCTGGCCGGCTTCAACAACTCAAGCGGCCCCCAGACCGGCCAACCCAGCGTTTACGGCGCCCAGTTCCTGGTCCGCCTCTCAGGGTCGGGTTACAACGTGGGCCTGAGCAAGATAGCCAGCACCGTCTGGGACAGCGCCGTGCATGCGGCCGGCGAAACGCTTTTCGTGGTCGGCAGCTACACGCTGAACACCGCCACCACATCCGACGACACCTCGGCAATGTGGATCAACCCGCCTTTCACCATGTTCGGAGCTCCCGCCGCCCCCGCCCCAACGCTCATCTCCAGCGCAGGGAACGACATCACCAGCCAGGTCATTCGCAGCTTCGTGCTGCGCGATGCGCTTCCGACCCAGCCGGTCGTGATCCTGGACGAACTGCGCATCGGCACGAACTGGGCCAGCGTGACCCCGCCCGCCCCGATCCCCGCCAGCCCTGCCCTGGCAGCTGTCCGGGCCGGCGCCCAGGTCGTTTTGTCGTGGCCAACCAATCCCCCCGGCTTCACGCTCGAAGCCACTTCGACGCTTTTGGATCCAGGCACCTGGTCGCGCGCAGGCACCACCGTTTACACCAACGGAGACCGATTCGTCGCGACGAATAACCCGACTCCCGGCAACCTCTACTACCGCCTGCGC
>JAPLUA010000560.1 GCA_026397855.1 Verrucomicrobiota bacterium
CGGCCTGCCTGGCCCAGGCGGAACAGATCGCGTCCACGAACTACATCGCCGCCAAGGAGCTGGCCGATTGGCTCAACAGCTCCGGCCGCGCCGCCGTGTGCCTCGACTGGTTGAACGGCCTCCCCGCCAAGTTTGTCCAGCAGGGATTGCTGCCCCTGGCCCGGGCCGATGCCTACCTGGCCCTGAAGCAGTGGGCAGAACTCCAGCGCTACCTCCGCGACTCCCAGTGGTCGGGGCTCGAACCGGTCCGCTTCGCGCTCATCGCCTGGACCGCGTTGAAGCAATCGCCGCCCGAAGACGACACGGTCCCCTGGCAGACCGCTCTGCGCCTGGCCGCCGCCTCGCCGGAGGTGCTCCACCAGTTGGCCACCTTCGCCGCCGCCTGGGGCTGGCAGGACCGGACTGAAGATGTCCTCTGGCTCGCCGTCGAGAAGTCCCCGGCCCAGGCCTGGCCCTACGCCGCCCTGACCCAGTTATACCTCGGAAAACAGAACACGGCCGGGCTGCGTCGCGTGACCAAAGCCCTCCACGAGAAAGCCCCGTCCGATCTCGTGGCCGCCAACAACTACGCGGCCTATTCGCTCCTCCTGGACCAGGACCTGCCGGGAGCTGAGCGGGCTGCGGCGACCGTCTATGCCGCCGCGCCAACCAATTCCTACTTCGCCTCCACGCACGCCCTCTCCCTGATCAAGCAGAGCCGCTTTCAGGAAGCCCGCGATGCCTTTCGCCAGATCACACCCGACCAGCTCAAGGACCCGACGATCGCGGTTTAGTACGGCATCACCCTCGCCGCAGCCGGCCGCCCCGCGGAGGCCAAACCCTACCTGGACCAGCGTTCCCGGGCCCGGCTCCTGCCCGCGGAAGTGGCCCTGGCCACCCGCCGCTGGCCATCCGGCCAGTGAGTGGGGAGCGTGAAGCGTGGAGCGGCGGAGCGCCGGCATTCTGCCGGCTTACTGAGGAGTCCCCGGCATGCACTACACCCGGAACTGGAGAAGCTTCTCCCCCGCCCCTGCGGCAGGGGAGAGGGCCGGGGAGAGGGGTCCCACCATGTCGTCTATCCCGCGGTCTTATCAGTAGGCCACGCGAACTGAACACGCGCACGTAGCCACTACTCGTCATAAGGTCACTGAGCGGAGAAACGCACAGAAGATGAAACCTCTGCGACTCTCCCCGAATCTCTGCGATCTTTGCGTTCTTTGTGGTTAATTCAACTGCCGAGTCTAATGTGAAAGCTGCATCCGCCGAGAACCATTCCACCCTCCCGCCCGGACCCGCTGGCGGCTGGCTGCTGCCCGGCCTGCTCCTCGCGCTCTGGGCCTACACCGTCTATCGGCTGGGCACACTCTGGCAGAGCAACGAGCATTACCGATTCGGCTGGCTGGTTCCCTTCTTCTGCCTGGCCTTGCTCACCGAGCGGTGGCCATCCCGGCCCGCCCCTCAGCCCGCCGCTCCCGGCAAAACGGCCCTGCTGCTGCTTGCCCTCTCCGGTCTCGGGCTGTTCCTCGGCGCGCTCGCCCTGGAAGTCATCCCCGCATGGCGCTTCGCCGGCTGGATCTTCGCCGGCTCGACCGTCGGCGTCACGCTCCTGGGCCTCCGCTTCCTGGGCGGCGGCGGCTGGGCCAGGCACTTCGCCTTCCCGGTGCTCTTCTTCCTGGTAGCCGTCCCCTGGCCGACTCGCCTCGAAGCCCCGCTCATCGCATGGCTCTCCGATGTCAACGCCGCCTTGAGCACCGAACTTTCCGGGCTGCTCGGCTCCCCCTGCATCCGGCACGGCACCACCATCGAGACCGGTGCCGGGGTCGTCGGGGTCGAGGACGCGTGTAGCGGCATACGCTCCCTCCAATCCACCGTGATGGTCGCCCTCTTCCTGGGGGAACTCTTCGCCTACTCCCTGTTCCGCCGCGCCGCCCTGTTGCTTGGCGGCATGGCGATGGCTCTCTCCTGCAATATCGTTCGCACCACCTACCTCGTCCGGACCGCCGATCTCCACGGCCTGGCCGCCGTGAAAGACCGCCATGACCAGGCCGGATTTGCCATCCTCGGCATCACCCTTGCCGGACTTCTCGTCCTGGCATGGGCGATCCGGCCGCGCGCGGCCCTCGCATCGAACTCGGAATCGAACTCTGGTTCGGCTCCGGCGAGAAGCAGGCCGCCCGGGTCGTGCCCTGGACCTGCCAGCTTCCGGCCGGGGAGGCAGGGTTCGCTGAAAACCCGGTTCCCGACGCCACCCGCGGCATGCTGAAATACGACGAAGGGCGCCAGGCCGAGTGGCGGGATGCGGCCGGCCGCCGCTGGCAGCTCTATTACCTCCGCTGGCTCCCCACCCGCAACCGCTACCGGGCGGTGGAAACCAGCGAGCAGGCCCGCGGTCACGCGCCCGATATTTGCATGAGCAACGCGGGCATGATCCTCCAGACCAACCTCGGCACGAGCATCCTCGACCTGCACGGCATCCCGTTCCGGGCGACCACCGAACGCTTCCTGGACGGCCAGCGCAACTTCCACATCCTGGCCGCCTACTACGAGCCCCGCTCAACCGCGTTCGAGGCCAGGCCCGCCGGCCAACCGTCCACCGGCCTGGGATGGCGCCTGGCCGCCCAGTCCGTCCGCAATCACGAGCGCGGCCGCTACGAGAAACGCGTCATCAAAATCGGCGTCTGGGACATGCCCACCGATGCCGAAGCCCGCCAAGCCCTCGAAGCCCGCCTCCGCGACCTGATCTCTGTCACCGCGCAGAACTGATCCCCGCCCCGCCAGAAAACCCAACCAAGGGAGGGCGAGCGTCCTCGCGAGCCCAAACAAAAAGACGCGGATCAACAATGACTGAAGCAAGGCCAACGGCATCGGGATTGCGGGGCCGCGGATTCGCCGACCTCCTCCTGTTCGGCGTCACCCTGGCGGAGCTTGCTCTCCTGGTTGTCCTGACCCCCACTTTCACGCTCACCGATTGGATCTATGTGTCTCAGAACCTGCTGGTCCTGGGGATCACCCTCACGCGACGGCCGCCGGAGCGGCAGGATCGCTCCCTGGCCTCCGGCGCCGCAGTGGTGATCGCCTACACCTACACCTACGCCCAGGTGGCCTGCCTGCGATGGGTTCCTGGCGAGGTTGGATGGTCCACGGGCGGGCTGGTCCTGGTCACGCTCGGAGCGTGCCTGAGCCTTGCCAGCCTCCTGAGCCTGGGCCGATGGTTCGGGGTCCGCCCCGCCTTGCGCGGGCTGGCAACGAAAGGTCCCTACCGGGCAGTGCGCCACCCGATGTACCTGGCCTACCTGATCTCGGACATCGGCTACAACCTCCAGGAATGGAATACCGGAACCGTGCTGCTGGTAATGGCCGGCTGGGCCTCCCTGCTCTACCGCATCCGGGCCGAGGAGCGGATGCTGTCGCGCGACCCCGGCTGGCCAGCCTACGCCGCGCGGGTGCGCTATCGCCTGCTGCCCGGCCTCTGGTAGCCGGTAAGGACAAAGGAAACCTTGCATTTCTCGGCCCGGTGCGCGATAAGTCAACCAGTCAGTCAGCAGGTGGATCCATGTCAGTCGAAGAAAGAGCCTATGCAAACAAAGAAGACGATAAACCACGGGCGTTGGCTCGGGTTGGCGCTTGCCCTTTTAACGGGTTGGTGTGCTGAGGCGCAGGACGCTGCGCCTGCCGACGGTTACGCGCCGCAGGATGCGAGCACCGCCACGCCGCCGCCATCGGCTCCCCCCCAACGCAGCGCCGCTGAATTGCGAAAGCTGGCCGAGCCGATTGCGCTCTATCCCGACCCGCTCATCTCCATCGTGCTGCCCGCAGCGGCCTACCCGGTGGAAATCGTGCAGGCGGCGCGGTTCGTCAGGAACACGAACAATATCCCCAAGGTGGACGAGCAACCCTGGGACCAAAACGTGAAGTCGGTTGCCAAGTTCCCCCAGGTGATCGCGAAGATGGACGCCGACCTGGACTGGACCGTGGACCTCGGGGAGGCGTTTGTGGGCCAGCCCAAGGAATTGATGGATGCCATCCAGGCCCTCCGGGGCCTGGCGCAAAATGCCGGCACGCTGCAGACCACGCCGCAGCAGATCGTGTGGGTAACCAACGTCGTTGTCGTCCAGACCAACGTGACGCAGATCGTGACGGTCACCAACAAGATAGTCGAAATCGTTCCCGCGAGCCCGCAGGTGGTCTATGTGCCGACCTATCTCCCCACGGTCTATTACCCGCCGCCGGCCTACGTGTACAACCCCCTGGCTCCGCTGATCACTTTCGGCGCGGGCATCGCCGTGGGCGCGATTATCGCCAACAACTGCAACTGGTATCATGGCGGGGTCTATGTGGGGCCGCATGGCGCCTTCGCCTGGGGCGGCAGTGGCTACTACCACGGCAACGTCAACGTGAACGTCAACAACTTCAATAGCTACAACAATAGAAACGTCAACGTAAACAACGTGAACAATAACCGGAACGCCAACGTGAACAACACGCGAAACACGGCCAACACCGCGCAACAATGGCATCCGGACCAGAGCCGGATGAACGCCAGCGGCGCCTCAGCCGGCAACCGGGAGGCTCGCGGCTGGAGTTCGGGACAGGGTGCGGGCGCAAACGCCGGAGCACGATCCTCCACCGGGAACGCGGGAACACGGGCTTCCACCGGCAACGTCGGCGGAGCGGGTTCCAGCGGTAACTTCGCCCGCCCTTCGACGGGCACCGGGGGCGGCAGTCGGCCCACGGCGGCTCCGACCACGAGCAATTTCCAAAGCCGCTCGGGCGGATCCAGCAGCGCCTTCAGCGGCGGGAGCAGCGGCTCCGCCGAGCGCAGCTACAGCAGCCGCGGCTCCTCCAGCCGCAGCAGCAGCGGCTACAGTGGTGGGTATAGCGGCGGGAGCCGCGGCGGGTATGGCGGGTATGGCGGGGGTGGCGGAGGACGGGGAGGAGGGCGCCGATGAGACTCATGGTTCAACCCAATGCCTATCCCCTGCCCAATATGAATATGCCAATGAAAGGTTTCCGCATGAGCGTTCCGAGAATATGTTCCCGTCTCAGCCAGCAGGCCGGCCTGGTGCTGGCGCTGGCCCTTGGTCTGCCCGGTGCCGCCATCGCGGCGGACACCACCAGGACCTTCGCCACGCCCGAGGAGGCGGTGTCCGCGCTCGTGGACGCGACCAGCGCGCACAGCAGCGCCGGCTTGAGCGCCCTCTTCGGGCCGGCGGCGGCTGAATTGCAAAACCCCGACCGCGTCCAGGCGACCAACGAGTTCCGCGCCTTCAGCGCCGCCCTCCAGTCGAGCCACCGGCTGGTCCATGAGTCCGGTACGAATTGCGTGCTGGAGCTGGGCGCCAATGCCTGGCCCTTCCCGGTTCCCATTGTGAAGAAGGACGGGCGCTGGTTCTTCGACACCGCGGCCGGCACGGAGGAGCTGCTGAACCGCCGCATCGGCAAGAACGAACTGTCCGTGCTCAAGTCCATACGCGGCTATGTGGCAGCCCAGCGGGAATACGCCAGCCGCGACCGCAACAGCGACGAAGTGCTGGAGTATGCGCAACGGATCAGCAGCACGCCGGGGACCAAGGACGGCCTCTACTGGCCGATCGAACTGGATGGCGAGGTCAGTCCTCTAGGGCCGATGGTGGCCGACGCCCGGAGCGAAGGGTATGGCCTGAGGGCGGACAGCCAGAACAAGACGCGCGACCCCTTCCATGGCTACCTCTTCAAGATCCTCACCTGCCAGGGCAAGAATGCCCCGGGCGGAAAATACAGCTACATCATTAACGGACGCATGCTCGGCGGATTCGCCCTGGTGGCTTGGCCCGCGGAGTATGGGGAATCAGGCATCATGACCTTTATCGTCAACCAGCAGGGCAGGGTGTACCAGAAGGATCTGGGGCCCAAGACCGGGAATCTGGCCGCGGCGATGAAGGTCTATGACCCGGAGCCCGGCTGGACGGTGTCGCCAGACTAGAGAGCAGCGGCGCGTCGCGGCACCTCAGTTCCGCCTTGCTCATCACGCCTTTCATGGTGATGCTCGTTGCGTATTATGAGACCAGCCCAAAGCCTACGGCTGTGGTCCAGTGGTGGTCGTGCGCGGATCGTTGACGGACGTCGGCCCAGGGCCGCGTTCACACTGATCGAGCTGCTGGTGGTGATCGCGATTATTGCGATTCTGGCGGCGCTCCTGCTGCCGTCTCTGAGCAAAGCGAAGGAGCGAGCGTTGCGATTGAGTTGCATGAACAACCTCAGGCAAATTGGCTTGGGCGTCAACATGTATGCCACCGAAAGCAATGACTACGTTCCCTATGTCCTCTGGAGCCATGGCAATCCCGGGCGGACGCTGAACCCCTGCTTTGTGACCCCCGGCACCGGGAACGTGTATGCCGGTTATTACGGTTTGGGCCTGTTGTGGCGCACCAAGGCCGTCCCCAACCCGAAAGTGTTCTACTGCCCGAGTCAGGCCAGGCAGAACACCACTTACACGTACGAGTATTACACCCAAGTGGCGGCTTGGCCGTCCGTGCCGACTACGGATCCCAGCGGCGCCGTGGGCCGCATACGGATTTGCTACACCTACCTCCCTCAGAGGCTTGAGGTTGTGCCTCCTGGGACTGCCGGGGTTTCTGCGCCTTACATCGGGCTGCCCATTATTACCACCGGCCTTTCTGACCGCGACTACACGGTCGCCGAGCTCGGAGCGGATTACGGCAATGGAACCACGGAAGTGGCCGGCCCGCTCAAGTTGAGCGCGCTGGATCCCATGAAGAGCCTTTCGACCGATTTAGAGCAGTCGCTTGACCTCCTGCCCCACAAGGACAACGGGATGGCCGGCCTTAACGCGCTCTTCACGGACGGGCACGTGAAATGGCAGAGCGCCAAGAAGAATCCCCAGGCCTTTGATCCCGCTCTCTGGGCTGGCGGTTTCAACACCTCCGAGCTCCCTTTCCGCCAGATAGCGAATCTTTGGCTGCCTTAGCGCCTCAGGACATAAATCCAGTGACGTATTCGGAGCCACCGCATCGTAGCGCAGATTTGCAATCTGCCGTGTCGCCGATTTTCAATCGGCAGGCCGTGGAAGCTTCGCTGGCGGTCGGATTTGGCTGGCACCATGCAGAATGCAATTCTGCGATACAGCAGATTGAAAATCTGCGCTACGTCACAGCATTTGCGGCCGCAGGCACTAACCGGAGGGCTTGAGTGTGTTACCCTTCTTCCAGATACAACGGTAGTTAAACCGGCGGTTGGGGGCACTGTCCCCGCTGGTGCAGAGAGAAATCGGATCTTTCAGGGCGGCAGGATTGTCACACCAGTGGAAATCGAAGGTGAAAGCGTCTCCCTTCAAGCCTAACAGCTTCCGCGGCACAGCCAGCTCCAGCGCTTTGCCCGAGCAGCGATACTTCAGTCGCGCCGCCTCGACCCACGGACCGTCGGGGGCATTGGCAGCATAATGCCGGATCGTCGTCGTCTGGTCGTCTATCACCCGTTGGTTGATGAGGTAGTCATAGCCATACCATCCGGTGTTAGGGTTCTGGTCAGCGTCAATCAACAGGAGCATCCAGTTGGTGCCGGTATGCGGGGTGAGCGGATCCTTCGTCTCCACGTAGAAATAGACCGTGTCGCGGTCCACGGCGACCTTGCTGGTGATGATATCGTTGCGGCCCGTGTTGTTCGTGTAATGAAGACCG
>JAPLUA010000293.1 GCA_026397855.1 Verrucomicrobiota bacterium
TTCGTTATAGGAGTCTGCGTTGTAAGAGAGGACCCGCACCTTCATGTAAGGTGAAGCATTGGTGCCATCCGAATAGCGGGCATAAATGACATCGTAATAACTGCCGGCTGCCGGGTCGAGCCGGCCGGAATCGGCGTAGAAGCCCGACGGCACGTAGGTGATGTTGCTGGTTGCCAGGGAGAATCGGCCATTGTTGGCGGTCGCGCTGTTCGTGGCGATCGTCAGGTTGTTGTTCTGCAGGTCGTATCCGCGCACTTGCGCCGAGTTGACCCCGGCCACATTGAGGGGCCGGACGGAGGTGGTCACGATATCCAGGCAACGATCGTCGCAGTAGGGCGGGGTGTTGTATGCCGGGTGAACCTGGCGGCAGACGTTGGTGTCGAAGCTGTTGAGGGTGGCGCCACGCCCGTCCGCATGCACCAGGTAATACATGATGGCCTGCTTCAGGATCGGGTTGGTTTCGCCCACGTTCACGCTGGAGTGGCCCAGGCCGATAACGTGCCCGATTTCGTGGCAAAGCACCTCGGTAAGGGTCGAGAGGGTCTGCAACGCAACGTTGGTGTTCTGCAGGATAACGTAGCCGCGGGTCACCTTGTGAAAATCGTTGCCCGCGACGTTGCCTCCAGTGGTCCAGCCGCTGTTGGTGAGGGTGGAAACTGTCCATGCATGGCCGCCGTCCCCCAGCACGTCGCCGGTGGAGCCGGCGGAGAGGTAGTGGTAATAGTCGTGGAGCTGAATGCGGATGGCTCCATCCGCGGTTGTAATAAGCGCGGCGGCAGCCCCGAAACTCTGGATGCCGGCAAACCGGAACCGCACTGAGGTGGCGTTGGCCCATGCTGCCAAAGCGTTTTGGACTGCGGTTACGGCTTGCGTCTGGGTAATGCCCGCCGGCAGGTAGTCAGCGTCAATCAGGTAGGGAATCGAATCGCCGCGGTCGGGCAGGAGGAAACGGGCCGGAATGTTATCGCCGCCGACAATGAGATTGGTGGCGGAAGAACCTGCGGCGGCCGAAGGCGCCGGGGACTTCGAGATCGCCGCGGATGTCAGATCCTTCGTGCTGGCGGACTGGTCGGTCACGTCGCTGCCAGCCAGCGGTCCGCCGGCCGTCAGGTCGCGAAGCTGCTGGAGGGCGGTATCGCCGGAAGCCAGCCCGGAGCTGGTCAGCTCCAATACGCTGTCGTGTCCTCGCGTGGCGAACAGGGTTCCGTCGGCCCGGCGGGTGACGAAGAACAAGCGCTCATCGCCGGGCGTAAATTGCGGAGTTGACCCGTCCAACTCACCCCGGGTGCCCACAGTCCCCCCTCGATGGACCAACTGCACCAGGGTCGGGAGGTTGCCCTTGAACACCTCGTCCACACGGACCACGGTCCGGGTGTAAATCAGACCATCGGCCGGGCTCTCATAAGCCTGCGAGCCAACCACCGCCCCCCGGAAAACAGCAGAAGATATCTGCAGATGGCGGTCGGTGGTGGCGGGCAGGAAGGAGCTCGGCCGAGCCCCGAAAGGGGCGACAAAGCAGAACGAGAACACCATGGCTGCCGCAGCAAGCCGGTTAATCTGTCGAACTTGAGTCAAGGGCATACTATGCTGTGAATCTTGCTTAGCAGGAATCATTCCGCAATCTGAATCTTGCTCTTGAGAGGGGGGGGAAGCCCTGGCACCGCGGAATCAGAGCGCGCCTATTGCAGGCCAAAGTGGCTCTAAATCAGGGTCTTGCATCGCCATATGCTTGATTTTCTTTACCCCGCCGATGGTGGTGGCCCGCTTGAGCCAGAGGCGGGCAGTGTCCAATTTTTGCATTTGGCAGGCATAACAGGACAGGTTGTAGAGAATGATTGGCTCCTTCGGGAACTTGTCGGCGGCGGGCAGTAGTGCCTCCCACGCCTTCTCCAAGCCCCCCTCCGGAACGCGGCGCAGGGCGTATGCCTGGTGCAACCACCCGGAAGAGCGTTTGGGAGCCCAGCGTATTAGTGCCTGGGCGATCCGTAATCCCTCCTCCCACTGCTTCTCCTCGGCTGCAACCATCCAGCGCAATTCCAGCACGTCGGGTTGGTCCTGGAGCGCGGGAGTGATCCGGGCCAGCTCCGCCCTGGCTTCCGCCGGCAAACCCAATTCCAGCCAGCCGGTCGCGGCGGAGAAATGGTGGGTGTCCGGAGGTTCGAGCTTGTGCATCGTGGGATGCATTAAGTCAGCGCCCCACCGCTGTTGTCAAGGGAGACATGACTTGAAATCCGAAACCCGAACACCGAAACCCGAACCAGCGGACTGCTGTCCCGGGCATTCGGATTTCGGATTTGGGGGTGGACGCGCAGGCGGTGGTGCGACAGCATCCGCCGGGTGAGAAGTTTCCAGGCTATCGCTGCCATGTCGATGAACCGTGTGATCGGCGCGGGCAACCGGATTCCGTGGCATTTGCCGGAGGACTTCCGGTGGTTCAAGCAAATGACCACCGGGCAGGTCATCGTCATGGGGCGCAGGACCTTCGAGTCCATTGGCAAGCCGCTCCCAAACCGCATGACCCTTGTGTTGATGCGCGAGCCGAAGCCCATTCCGGGGGTGGAGACGATCTCCGATCTGGGCCAGATTGATCCCGAAAGCCCGGCCTTTCGCGGGCGGAAGATCTTCATCTGCGGCGGGGCGCAGGTCTATCAGCAGGCGCTGCCGATGTGCTCGGATTTATACCTGACGCTGGTCAAGTGCGAGGTTGCGGGGGACACCTTCTTTCCCCCCTTTGAGCAGGAGTTTGAGTTGGCGGAAGAGGTTCTCGACCGCCCGGAGTTCAGGATCCTGCATTATCGGCACCGGGATTTCTAGTTTCAGATTTCCCCTCCCCGCACTACCATCCGCGCGCGATGTCGCAGATGTTGAAATCCTCCGGCGCAATGGCCGCCGCGACGCTAACCAGCCGGGTGCTGGGGATGGTGCGCGAGATGGTCTATGCCGCCTTTATGGGCAACGGCCCCGTGGCGAGCGCGTTCATCCTCGCCTTCCAGGTGCCGAACCTGTTCCGGCGCCTGCTGGGGGAGGGGGCATTGACGGCGGCGTTCATCCCCATCTTCAAACAGAAGGAGTCCACGCACGGAGAGGCTGAGATGTGGCGCACGGCCAACGCGGTGATTTCGGGCCTGGTCACCGCCGCGGCGGGGGTGACGGTCCTGGCCGTGCTGGGTATTTCCATCGTCCTGGTTGCCGGCAAGGGGCATTGGGATGATGAGACCGTTTTAATGCTCCGGCTCCTCCGGTTGATGTTCCCGTATATGCTGCTCGTCTGCCTGGCGGCGGTGTTCATCGGCATGGCCAACGCGCGCGGCCACTTCTTCGTGCCCGCCCTGGGCGCGGTGCTCCTCAACGTGATCATGATTGCCAGCGTGCTGTTGCTGGCGCCGCGCATGGGGGTGACGCTCGATCAGCAGATTTTCGGGCTGGCCATCGGGGTGCTGGTTGCGGGGTTGGCCCAGGCCTTTTTCCAGGTGCCGACCCTGATGCGCGAAGGGTATCGCTACCACTGGGTAACGCCCTGGCACGATCCCACCGTCCGCGAGGTTGTCCGGAAGATGCTGCCCGGCTCGATCGGCGTGGCGGCCTTCCAGATCAATGTGCTGCTGACGCAGTGTTTCTCGTTCTGGTTCGGCAAGTCCATTGTTGCCACCTTTAATTACTCCGTGCGGCTGATGGAACTGCCGCAGGGCATGTTCGGCATTTCGCTGGCAACCTACCTGTTGCCGACCCTGTCCGGCCTGGCGGCGGCGAAGAAGTATCCCGAGTTCCGCCGGACGCTGGGCCAGGGCTTGAGCTACCTGGCTTTCGCGAACCTGATCGCCTCCGGGATCGCCCTGGCGCTGGCGGTGCCGATCGTGCGGCTGATCTTCGAGCATGGCAAGTTCGGCCCCGACGCCACCCAGCGCGTGGCTCTCTCGCTGGCCTGCCTTGCCCCGGGATTGCTGATGTTCTCGATGAACAACATCCTGGCGAGGGCTTTTTACGCGCTGAACGACATCCAGACCCCGATGCGGATCAGTGTCTTGTGCCTGGTCTTGAATCTCGTGTTTGCTTTCTGGCTGGTGCAGCCCTACCGCGAAGCCGGGCTGGGGGTGGCCAACACCTTGAGCGCGTCACTCAATCTGGCGTTGCTGGTGTACGCGCTGCGCCGCAAGCTCAAAGACCTGAGGCTGCAAGAGGTGGGCCAGACGCTGCTGGTGCTGGTGCCGGCCGCGGCGCTCGGGTCGGTGATCGCGGGCGTGCTGGGCTGGCTTTGGGAGCGAAATCTGGGCCACGGCACATTGCCGGCCAAACTCGGCGCTGTCTTCGTGCCCGGGGGCATCGCCGTGCTGGTTTATTGGCTGGCGGCGCTCTGGGCCAAGGTGCCCGCGGCCCGGGAGATGGCGGATCTGATCTTCAAGAGGTTTCGCCGGGCACGCGGGGGGTGAGGGAGCGTGGGGAGCGTGGGGAAAAAGGGCATGATTGCTGTGCGCATCATGGATTTTTCCGGAGCGCTGATTCTTGTCGCAGCCTCGTAACCTCGTAGCCGCGGACGTCAGTCCGCGCCATCTTCTCCGGTCGGAGCGGAGATTAGCGCCGACTCACGTCGGCGGCTACGAGGTTATGGGCCGCGAGGCCGCGGGCAGCTCGATTCGGGCGGGGCGCTCGACAGCGGGGCCTTCATTTGATACGGTTCCACGGTGAACGTCCTCGTCACCGGCGGCGCCGGTTTTATTGGCTCGCATGTTTGCGAGCAGTTGCTCCGGTCCGGCCACGCGGTCTGGGCATTGGACGATCTCAATGATTTCTACAGCCCGTGCGTCAAGCAGGCGAACCTTCGCGAAATCCAGTCCCTGGCCGGGCGGTTTGAGTTCGTGCCGGGGGATGTGACCGACCGGGCAGCGCTCGCCGGGCTGCTGGGCGGTGTGAGGTTTGATCAGGTCATCCATCTGGCCGCCCGCTCCGGGGTGCGCCGCAGCCTGCAGGAGCCGGCGCTTTACCAGCGCGTGAATGTCGAGGGCACGGCCAACCTCCTGGAGGCGGCCCGGCTGAATGGCGTCAAGAAGATCACCATCGCCTCGTCCTCCTCGGTTTACGGCGTTAACGCCAAGGTGCCGTTTTCTGAGAGCGACCCCATCTTCAGCGCCATTTCCCCCTATGCAGCGAGCAAGCTGGCCTGCGAAGCGCTCGGGCATGTGTATCACCATGTTTACGGCCTGGACATAGCGATGCTCCGTCTCTTCACCGTGTATGGCCCGCGCCAGCGGCCCGACCTGGCGATCTGCAAGTTCGCCCGGCTGATGAGCGCGGGCCGGCCGATCCCGGTGTTCGGTGACGGCTCGGCGCTGAGGGACTACACCTACATCAGCGACACGCTTGAAGGCATCATGGCCTGCACAAGGCAGGAATTCGGGTATGAAGTCTTCAATCTGGGCGAATCTCAGACCGTGAGCCTCTGCCGCCTGGTCGAGCTGCTGGAGGCCGCACTGGGCTGCAAAGCGGTCATTGAACGGCACCCGCCCCAGGCGGGCGATGTGCCGGTCACCTGCGCCGACATCGCCAAGGCGCGGGAACGGCTCGGCTACAATCCGCGCGTGAAGATCGAGCAGGGGATTCCCCTTTTTGTTGACTGGCTCAGGCAAAACCAATTCTAATTAGCTTTATGGGAACGACTCGACCTTATCTGCGTCCGCCCTTTGAAGACTGCCTGGCTGCCTGGAACGTCCTGCTGGCGGAGCGCGGGTTTCCGACAGACCCGGTCTGGATTCTGGAGGAGAACTTGTGCTTCGAGACCGACCGCCAGGCGCCCGCACATGTCCGGTTGGGTTTCCAAACCCGGTTTACACCCCAGCCCGCCGATGCCGCCAAGGTGACCTACCATCACTTCGCCGAAATGGACCAGCGGCTGGTGTTCTATCGCCTGGGCGGCAGCCGCGGCCGCTCCATCTGCCTGCTGCTCTGCGACGCGTGGTTCGAGCCCAAGGGCGAACCCGACGGCTACGTGCGCCGCGACGACTGGCTGGTCTCGTTTTATCCGGGGGCGAACGAGGAGGTCGAGGAGATTGCCGACGCAGAGCGATGGCAGAGGCGTGTGGTGCGGGGGCGGCCCTTGTCCGCCGTTGATTTCTGCATGACGCTGGCCGCTCTCCGTGAGCTGAAAGCTCATGGCCGGGTGCTGGCGCCCGATGAACGGTTCGGCCTGAAGATCCTTCGCTCGATGCACCCCCGGCAGGGCGAGCGCACTCGCAAGCCGTCCCCCGAACCCGGTCAGAACTCGGCCCAATGAGCAACAACTTCCCGGCGCCCGCGCCATCATGGGCCAGGTCCCGCTACGGCTTTGCCGGCTTCTGCTTCCTGTCGCTGCTGGCGAGCTGGTTCGTCCTGCGGCTGGTTTTGCTGGCTGTGTTCCGCCCGCCCGCTCTTTCGCTCCCCACCTTGCTGGCTGCCTTGCTGGGCGGGTTCCAGCGCGACGTGTTTGTCGCCCTGGCGGAAGTGGTCCCGCTGGTTTTCTGGATGCTGCTGGTGTCCAACCGCTCCTTCGGGGCCCGATGGCACCGCGCCCTCATCTGGGGCGGCGGCTTTGTCTTCTGGTTTGCCCAGTTCTTCCTGCTGTTCGTGGAGTTCTTTTTCTTCGACGAGTTCCAGGCGCGCTTTAACACGGTTGCGGTGGATTACCTGCTGTATCCCTACGAGGTCTTCGTCAATATCTGGCAGTCCTACCATGTCGGCTTCGTCCTGGCCGCCTGCGCGGCGCTGAGCCTGGGCTGGCTGTTTGCCGCAAGCAGGATCTTCGCCGGGATGTGGGAGCGCCCGTTTTCCTTCAAGTCACGGCTGGCGCACCTGGCGGCCGTGAGCGCGCTGGCGGCCCTGCTGGCCCCGACCTTCAACCTCAAAGGCGCCCACATCAGCAGCGACCGCACGCTCAATGAGATCGCCAACAACGGCGCCCTCTCCTTTGTGGCGGCTGCATGGACGCACAATCTCGATTACGGCGGGTTCTATAAAACTGTCTCCAAGGATGAGGCTTACCAGCGGACCCGGCGTTTGCTGGCGGGGCCCCATACGGAGTTTGTGGAGCCCGGCCAGTCCATTCGCCGGCGCGTGGGGGGCGATCCCGACCGCCCGCGGCTCAACGTGGTCATCCTGCTGGAAGAGAGCCTCGGATCCGAATTCTGGGGCTGCCTGGGCCGGACCAACACCCTGACGCCCGAAATGGACAAGCTGGCCGCCGAGGAGGGGATGCTCTTCACCCACCTCTACGCCTCGGGCAACCGCACCGTCCGCGGTTTCGAGGGGGTGCTCTCCTCCTTCCCGCCGCTGCCCGGCGACTCGATTGTGAAGCGGGATCGGTCGGACAACGTT
Source organism: Verrucomicrobiota bacterium (assembly GCA_026397855.1). Classification (GTDB taxonomy): domain Bacteria; phylum Verrucomicrobiota; class Verrucomicrobiia; order Limisphaerales; family UBA8199; genus JAPLUA01. Next base: position 7,342 of record JAPLUA010000293.1, read on the forward strand.
GAAACCATCGCCCGCGTCCTGAAGCGCGACGGCTACGACAGCGTCTTCCTCTACGGCGGCCGCGGCCTCTTCGACGGTATGCGCTCCTTCGCCGTGCGCAACGGCTACGACCGGTTTGTCGAGCAGAAGCACTTTGAGCATCCAACCTTCACCACCATTTGGGGTGTCTGCGACGAGGACCTCTTCCTGCGCGCAGTGGAGGAGTTCCGGGATTTGTCCAGGACGGGTCGGCCCTTCTGCGGCACGGTTCTGTCCGTCTCCAATCACAAGCCGTTTACCTACCCGAAAGGCAAGATTCCCGAAGACCCCGATTGGAAGATGCGCGAGCATGCGGTGAAATACTCCGATTACGCCCTGGGCCAGTTCTTCCGTGCGGCAAGGAAAGAGTCGTTCTGGACCAACACCATCTTTGCCGTCGTCGCCGACCATGGGTCGCGCGTTTACGGGGAGCAGAGCATTCCGACCCGCTCTTACGAGATCCCCCTGCTCATTGTCGGGCCGGCCGCGGTCAAGGGCCCAAGCCGGGTGGCGCGGTTGGGCGGTTCGCTGGACGTGCCTGCGACGATCCTGGGGATGATAGGCCGCCCGTACCAAAGCATGTTCTTCGGCCGCGACCTGCTGGCCGGCGAGCCCGAGAGAGACCGGGCCCTTCTCAACCACAACCGGGACGTCGGCATGTTGACGCGCGACCGGCTTGTGGTCCTGGGCCTGAAGAAGACTGTGGAATTCTACCAGGGCAACCCGAAATCCGCGGAGCTGAGCCTCCTTTCGCAACCGGCCGCCACGGACCTGGAACTGGAGCTGGATACAGTCGCCGTTTACCAGGTGGCCGACGATCTCTACATGCACCGGCGTTATCAAATAGACGCGCCAACTCCCACCCAGCCCCCCGCCCGGCCCGCAGGTGGTCCGTAGTCGGATCCTTCCCTTTCTCTCGGCGCCTCCCTCGTCCCTGCGATTTGCCGGGAGACGGCCGGATTACCGGGGCGGCGCTGGATTGGATGTGGCCTGACCTGCCGGCGCCTTTGGGGGACGCAGCGCCTCGCGGCGGGCGTCCAGGGCGTCCAACCGCTGCAAGGTTTCCACGGCCACCTGGCTCAGGTCCGGACGGCCGCCGAGCAATGTAATCGGTCTGGTCCAGGTCTGGTTCTGCAGATAGACCTCGATCACCTGGCAATACTCCTGCGCGAGCACCGCCAGGTCGGGGGCAAGCTGAGGGCGGAGGGCGTTGAGTTCGGGCAGCTTCCGGGATAGGGCCGCAGTCTGCTGCGCCCGATTCCATTGGCGGATGATTGTCTGCAGCGAAGCCTCGGCACGTTCCGGCTGCCGGGCGGCGCCGGCGCGGGATGGCGCCGGACTGCGGAGCGCCTGGTCGAGGTCGCTCCAGTTTCCCCCGGTTGGCCGCTTCCGGGCCTCGGGATAATCCGGGGCCTGCGCGCAGCACAGGGCCCACCACTTCTCGACATCCAGCGGCCGCTCGAAATGGGATCGGAACGCATCCAGAAAGGCCAATTGCCAATTACGGTATTGGGGCAGCACGGCCAGCATCCTGGCCAGGCAGGCACGGCCGTCCGGCAGGCGCAGCAACTCGCCAACGAATAATTGTGCGCTGGCGCGATACAGGTCGGCGGCCGGGCCGGACAGTTCATCCTGGTCTTGCCAGCTCAGTTGATCAAACGACAGCGGCGGGCGGTTTCGCAACTGTCTGCGAGCCTGCTCGACCGGGTTGTCCATTGCTTCTGTGACATGCATGGAGTTGAGGCTCATGCCGTTGATGCTCTGGCGCGGGGGCGGCAGGATGGTCTCCATCTCCCTGGAGGCGAGCAGCCGCTGCGATAGGCCCTCGGTGAGCCAGAGGGGAACCTCCACCAGGCGCCCCTTTGACCCGCGGTTGGCAACCTCGAGCAGCAACACCTGCACTATCGCGCGGATGTAGCGGTCGCGCTCCACCGGGTCGGGCAATTCCACCTGGTATTGCCACCCGTTCTTGAATCGCTCCGAGGTGATCGCAATGGTTTGGCTGGCCACGCGAGCCGGGCGCGCCTGCAAGTAGATTCTCCCCTGCCAGGGCGCGGTGGTTCCAAGCTCGCGCAGCAGGATCTGCTTCATCCGTTCGCAGGACACCCCCATCAGCGCGGGCTCCAATCGGACCAGGCTCCGGTTTGTCGCGGGAATGGAAGCCGCACCGGCTGTTGCGGAGAAACGTTCGGCGTGGATGATGAATTGGCCCGAATGGCTCAGGACCGAATTCGCTGGCGAGCCCGGGGCCTGCGCTTCAGCCGCAAGCAGCAGCGGGCCCATGAGGAGGATGAAGGCCAGGCGGGCGATCCGGGCTCCTCCTCTCCCCAACCCTCTCCTCCATTCTGAATGGAGGAGAGGGAGAAGAAGCGTGTTGTGCGCAGGATGGAAGCGAGGGAGAAGAAGCGTGCTGTGCGCAAGGGTGCTGCCTTCATGCCTGCCGCCGGAACCGATGCCCCACACACGCCCGGGGCAGGGCGTCTTCTCCCTCTCCTCCTTTGGAGGAGAGGGCTGGGGAGAGGAGGCCGTCAATCTCACTTGATCGCGACTTGGAACCAGCAAGCGCCAACGCCCTCCGGTCTGCGGCGCTTTCTAGGTCTTGGCCTTGGGGGCCTTCCCGGGCTTCCCCTCGGCCGCCTTCGGCGCGGCCTTGGTCTCGCCGCCCGCTGCGGGGGTGGTTCCCGCGCTGCTGGAACTTGCGGAACTGCTGTCCTTCTTGGCCGCCTCTTTATATTTCTCGCTGCGGTAATCTGTGATATAGAACCCGCTGCCCTTGAAAAGCAAACCCGCGCCGGCGGTGATGGCGCGCTTGACCTTGCCCTTGCCCCAGCGTTTCTGGGCACAGAGATCCTCCGGGCACGATTTCAGCGGCTTTGCCGAGATCGGCTGAACCTTCTCAAATTGATGTCCGCATTTCTCGCAGACGTATTCGTAAGTCGGCATAGCTGATAAGCTAGGCTGCCCGACCGCCCGAGGTCAACAGATGAGATGGCCCCCCGGCGCCTGCCCGCGTTGCAAGGCCGAGCTTCAGGAGGCTGTCCCGGCCCCGACTCAAGAGACAGATGGGGACTTGCGGGAGTTTTCTCGGGCGTGTATCTGGTGTGGTGCCGGTGGGTGACCGGTAATGGAAACTGGCGCCCGGTTTTTTAAGCGTGCGACGATAATGAAGATTGGCGCAAATCTCACTGAAGAAGAGGCTAAAGCGTTTAAGGCGCGAAAGGAGCTGGAGTTGGCCGGCATGTGTGGTGGCGAGTGGTGCGTTGACGTGTATTGTTCGGGTGGCCGTTGGATCGCGCGGGCCTACCGGAAGCGCGAGCACACCCGAGGGCCTAAACCGGGCACAAAGTACCGTCCACGTGGCAAGCCTAACTCCATCTGAATCGCTTTGGGACTTTCGTTGCCTGAATGTTATCCAGGGAGGGGCTACGGCGAGCATACGGCGTGTATCCGGTGAGACTACGGTGTGGCTTGGACAGGCACTGGGGCTGGACTCAGCCTCCAATGCAGCTCATTGACGCTGGTGGCGGCACAAAACCCGGCTCCCCGATGTGGTGTTGCGGCTCCTTCTGCCAGGCCACCCCTTTGAGCCAGGCCGCGATTTCAGGGTCCGGAAGCCCCTCGCGCAAGCGCGACCTCAGGTCATGCTCCGCCAGGCCAAACAAACAGGTCCGGACCTTGCCGTCCGCGGTGAGGCGAATGCGATTGCACTGGCCGCAGAAGGGCTCGCTGACCGGCGCGATGATTCCCAGCTCGCCACGACCATCGGAGAAGGTCCAGCGTTTGGCGGTTGTGGCCGGATTGTCGGCGGCGGCCGGCCGCAGGTCGAAGCGCGCCTGAAGCCGGGCAAGCAACTCGGCACCGGGGACGACCATTTCCCTGAGCCACGCGCGCCCGGAATCCAGCGGCATGAACTCGATAAACCGCAAGCTCAGGTTGTGCTCATGGGCGAACCCGGCCAGTTGATGCTGTCGAGCACATGGCCCAGGCCATCGCAGCCGGTGATCTTTTTGAAGTTAGCGGCATCCAGCGAATCGAGGCTGAAGCTGACGCGGCGCAGTCCGGCATCCCGCAGCGCCCGGGCCTGCGGCGCGAAAAGAAGGCCGTTGGTGGTCAGGGCAAGGTCGGCGATGCCGGTGATCCTGGCGAGACGGGCGACCAGCACCTCGGCGTTGTGGCGCAGGAGCGGTTCGCCGCCGGTAAGCCGGACTTTTTGAATGCCGAGGCTGGCGGCTATCCGGACGACGCGCTCAATTTCCTCGAAGGAAAGAAGGTCCGCCCTCGGAACCCATTGCCGCAGGATCGGCGTGGCGCCCGGGAGATGCGGCCGGCGGCCGCGATAGAAGCTGTCCGCCGCCTCGGTTTCCGGCAGGCAGTAGAGGCAGCGGAAGTTGCAGCGGTCGGTGAGGCTCACCCGCAGATCCCGCAGGACGCGGCCCTGGGAATCTATGAGGGCGCCGGATCCGGTCACTTCGCGGGTGGATTGGTCGCCGCCGGACTGTTGGTCAAGGGAGGTATGACTTTAACGGAGCCGTCGGACTTGACTTCCACATTGAGATCGTAGTTGGGCTTGGAATCTGCAGGCTGGGAGGGGGTTGGTTTCTTCATGAGCCTTTGTGCGCCCTTTTCCTCGCTGCCGGAAAAGAGGCCCCGGCGGATCCAGTCAATACGGCGAGCGATGGTCAGCTCCTCTTTCAGCTTGGCCACCTGGGCGCGCAGGACGGTGAGGTCGTTGAATTGCCGTTCCAGGTCGGACTTCTCGGTCACGAGCCGTTTGAGTTCCTTTTCCAGGAAGCCCTTTTCCCCTTCCGAGGTGGCCAGCTTCCGTTTGGTTTCTTCGATCTGCGCCGTCAGGTTGGTGATGGCGGTGCTGAGGTCCAGCGCACGCTTGTCCAGTGCCTGGTTCTGGGCTTCCAGATCGGCGATCTTGGCATCGCGCCTGGCGGTTTCTTCCTGGCTGGCCTTGAGGGCGACCTCAGTCTTGGCAAGTTCCGCCGAGGTCTTGGTCAGATTGGCCGAAACCTTGGTGAGGTTGTTCGATATCTCCTCGTAAGCGGCCTGTTGCTTGGTCCGATCGCCTTCCAGCTCGGCGTTGACCTGCCGTTGCTTTTCCAGCTTCTCGTTGGTTACGGCCAGGTTGTTGGACAACGCTGCGTTTGTTTCGGTATCCTGCTGCTGTTGTCGCGCCGCTTGTTTCCTCGATGAGACGAGCGCAATGGTCAGCCCCAGACAGACCACCAGGAAGACGATAACCCCGATTCGGTTTTTCATACTAGAGACAAGATGTCTGCTCCTCCCCGGATTTGCAAGCGGGTATCTGATGTGGAGGATGCGACAGGCTGCAACCGCTTGCAGCCCGGGGCAGGGCGTCAGCGTGCCCGAAAGCCTCGTGTTTTCGGCCGACGTTTAGCCCGGCGAGTTTGACCCGGGGGCGGTGTCCGAACGGACAGTTAAGCGAGCGCAGCCAGTTTGGGGCGGAGGAGCGCCGTGATGGAGGCGAAGGTGTCCGGCGGAACACACACCTCGCGGTATAGCTGCACGATGTGTTCACGGGTGACCTTCTCAAAATCCTCCTCGCGCGGGGTGGTGCAGATGCCGCCCAACTCGACGGCGGCAGGGCTGATCAGCAGCTTCTCGTCGCCTTCCTTGAAGTAGAACGACGGACGGTGCTTGGCCCGGGGAAAGACCAGCACTTGCCACTCGCCGCGGGTGTAAAACCCGAGCACATTCAGCATGGGCTCCACCCCCTCCGTCGCCCCATCCTGCAGGACGGCATAGAGCGCATCAAAGGCGCGCCGGAGCAGGTCGGCATCCGCGGACTCAAACGCGATGACGTGGCGCAGGGATTTCTCGACGGTGCGAACCCGGAGGGAGTCGGATTCAAAGAGTTGGCCTGCACCGCGTTCCTTCACGGCGGCGAACTCCGCGTCAATCGGCAGGAAGGAGCGGTTCCCCGCCTGGAAGTGCAGGTGGTCCGGAGCGGAGGCGCCGCAGCGCGGGCCGTTGTAGAAGACCGTGTAACGGCTGCCCAAATCCCGCGTCAGGCTGATGAACGAGGCGAACGATTCGCGAATGGCCTGCGGGGTATGGTGGAGGGAGGCGATCGTGAAATGTTCAGGGAAGATCGGGAACGGGTTGCAGAGCACGAGATAATCGCCTTCGCACGGGATGCCCCGCTGGGCCGGGGGCAGGTTGTCGGGGCACAGGAAGCACTTGCGCTCGCGGATAGAGTTCGGGTCCACCTTGGCCGCGGTGGAGGTCATGCGCCCCGGGTTGAACTGCACCTTGATGTGAAACCCGTCGAACTCGAACACCCGGGTCTTCACGCTCTGCAAGGAGTCGTATCCCGTGCGCAGCAGGTCCCAGACGCCCCGCTGCTGCTGCAGCAGGCCGCAGGCCCTGCTCGCCGCGTCCTTATCGGTAACAAAAGGCGCTAGCTCCGCGTCGGAAATAGCGATCTGGTCCGGGGTCCTGGCCATAAGTGCGAGCGGGGAGTTTAGCGGCGCGCCTTGCCCGCCCGGGCCTTGCGCTTCGCCGGTCCGGACTTCTTCGACGCCGGGGTTGCCGCGCCCTGGCTGGCGTTCAGCCGCTGGCGGGCGATGAGCTCGAACGTCCGCAGCTTGTCCTTGTAGAAGTTGAACGCGTTCTGCTTGGCGACATCAATGCCCGCGTCGGAGTTGCCCTCCCAGCGGCGGCACAGATAGACCGGCTCATAGATCCGGCCGATCTGATACTCGCGCGAGACGGCCAGCACCGCGGCGTAATCCTCGCCGTAGCTGACGTTGGGCAGCTTGATGCGCCGCAGGACCGGCGTGTAGAAGGCGCGCGGGGCACCCAGGCCGTTGATGCGCAGGGCGTTGTTCCGGCCGTTCTCCGGCGTCCATTCCTTGTGATCAATCACCCCCGGCGGGATTTCCTCGAGCTTGAAGTTGGTCATGCGATACGAGCCGATCACCATCGCGCACTTCTCGCGGCGGAAGGCGTCCACGACGGTTTGCAGGGTGTGCTCGTCCTTATAGATGTCGTCGCTATCAAGCTGGACGGCGAACCGGCCGCAAGCCGGATGGTGAACGCCCTCGTTCCAGCAGCCGCCGATGAGCAGATCGTTTCTTTCCGGGATGACATGGATCAGCCGGCTGTCCTGCGCGGCCAGCGAGCGGAGCAGATCGGTGGTGCCGTCCGTCGAATGGTTGTCCACGACGATCAGGTTGAAGGGGAAGGAGGTCTTCTGCACCAGCACCGACTGGACGGCGTCGCCGACGGTGTTGACCCGGTCTCGCACCGGAATGATCACGGAGGCCTCGCTGGCAAAGGTGCCCTCGTCCAGGTTGGCGGCCTTGAACTTCGGCTTGAGCCAGCCGCCGACCTTCTTGAGATGCTCGGTCACGGCGCTCTCCATCTCGATCTGCACCGCGCGGTTCTTGGGATCCACGTAATCGAACTGCTTCACATCGGACTTGCGCACGTCCTGCTCGACCTTGCCATACAGGTGTTCGCCGATCCGCGTGAGCGCGGAACTGCGGGACAGGGCGAGACGGAGGGAATATAGCCCGGCATATTGGAAGTCCTGCCGCCGCCCGGCGCCGGCCGCCGCCTTGAACGCCTTCGTGTCGAAGAAGAGCGCCGAGCCGAAATTGAAGTCATCGCGCAGGCTGCCGGCCTGGTACTCGATCACGGGATGCGAGACGCGTTTCCCGCCCTGGATGTCGTGGTAATCCGAATAGACCATGCCCGCGCCGGTGGACTGGGCCACCCCGAGCAGGCGTTCGAGGGAGAACTGGCCGAACTCGATGGTGGTGTCGTGAAGGACCAGCAGCATGTAGGGAGTGGCGGCCTTCGCCGCCATCGCCTGCATGGTGCGGCTCGCGTAAAGGGACTTCACCGGCAGCCGCTGGCACCCCGCCGGGAGCGTGCCGGTTGCGCCGGTTGACAGCAGGCAGATGGACTCTACCAACGGCGATTGCCGCAGCTGGTCAATGGTTCGCTGGGTGTGGGCCTGGCCACCATAGGGAAGAAAAACTGTTATTGGCTTTGACATAATTAAGGCTTCAATTGAACTGTTCGAGGATTATAGCCGGATTCAGGACCTTGCGAGCAAGGAAGAATTCTCGATCCGCAGCCACGACGCCAGGGTGGGCTCAAGAAACCGTAGCCGCCAACGTCAGTTGGCGCTGATCTGTGCTGCGAAGGAAGTGCCCTGGTGCTGCAAAGGCCCCGGCACATACCCTTCTTGTCCGGCGGCCCGAACGGAAGCCCGAACCGGAGCTTGAGTTCCCGTTTCGCCTGTATATCCTGCGGGCGCATGAATTCGCTGCTCCTTACCGGCGGACGGGTCGTTGACCCCGCCAACCGCTTCGATGGTCGTGCCGATGTGCTGATTTCCCAAGGCAAGATCGCAGCCGTCGGGCCGGACGCCGCAGCCCAGGCTCCCGCCGGCGTCGAGCGCATGGATGTCCAGGGGCTGGTGGTTTGCCCGGGGCTGATTGACCTGCACGTGCACCTGCGCGAGCCCGGCCAGGTGACAAAAGAGACCATTGCCACAGGCACGGCAGCGGCGGCCCAAGGCGGATTCACATCGGTGGTTTGCATGCCCAATACCTCGCCGGCGATTGATAATGCCGGGACGGTTGCCCTGATCCACGAACGTGCCGCGGCACAGGGCGTTGTGAACGTCTATGTCGCCGGAGCTATCTCAAAGAACATTGCCGGGGAGGAGTTGGCAGCCATCGGCTCGCTCAAGAAGGCCGGCGTGGTGGCCATTACGGACGACGGCCACTGCGTGCAGAATAACGAGCTGATGCGCCGCGCGCTGGAATATGCGAAGATGTTCGATCTCCCGGTCATGGATCATTGCCAGGATTACACCCTGGTAACCGACGGCGTGATGCGCGAAGGCTACTGGAGCACGGCGCTGGGCCTGCGGGGCTGGCCCGCAGCCGGGGAGGAGATGATCGTGGCGCGGAACATCCTGCTCGCGGAACTGACCGGCGCGCATGTCCATTGCCAGCATCTGAGCGCGGCCGGCAGCGTGCGGTTGCTGCGCGAGGCGAAGAAGCGCGGCGTGCCCATCTCCGGGGAAGCCTGTCCGCATCATTTCACCCTCACCGACGCGGCGATCGCCGGCAGTGAGCGGCTCTGGGAGGCGGACGGCAAGGGGGTCTGGGGCGTGGGCTCGAGCCACGGCGACCGGCCGGCGTGGCCCGCGTACGACACCCATTTCAAGATGAATCCCCCATTGGGCTCAGCGGCCGACCGCGAGGCCATCCTGGAGGGGCTGGCCGACGGGACCCTGGAGATTATTGCCAGCGACCACGCGCCTCATTGCGACTACGAGAAGGAGGTCGAGTTTGACTACGCGCCCTTCGGCATCACCGGCCTGGAGACGGAGCTGGCGCTCTCGCTGATGCAGCTTTACCACTCCCGGCGGCTCGGCCTGGCAGAGGTGATCGCGAAGCTCACCACGGCGCCGGCCCGGCTCCTGCGGCTGCCCAAGGGCACATTGAGCGTCGGCGCGGATGCCGACGTCACCGTCCTTGATCCGGATCGCGACTGGGTGTTTGACAAAAGGGCAAGCGCAAGCAAGTCTTGCAATAGCCCGTTTTACGGCTGGCCGCTACGAGGCAAGGCCGTGGCCACACTTGTGGGGGGAAGAAAAGCCTGGATTGAACAGGCCAAACTCGCCGGCGTCTAGCTGCCGACGAATAACCAAAGACAAACATGAGAAAGATCGCAATCACAATGCTCGCCTGTGGCGCGCTGTTGCAGGCGGCTGCGGCCGAATTGAACTGGCTGACCGACCTGCCGAAAGCGCAGGCCAAAGCCAGGACGGAAAAAAAGCTCGTCATGCTCGACTTCACCGGCTCGGATTGGTGCGGCTGGTGCATCAAGCTGAACAAAGAGGTGTTCTCCAAGCCCGAGTTCGCCGAATACGCCGGCAAGAACCTGGTGCTGGTGGAAGTGGACTTCCCGCGCGGCAAGAAGCAAAGCGAGGAGCTGAAGAAGGCGAACACGGCTTTGCAGGAGAAATACAAGGTCGAGGGCTACCCGACGATCGTGGTGCTGGACAGCGAGGGCAAGAAGGTCGGAGAGCTGGGCTACCAGCCTGGCGGGCCCAAGGCGTTCATCGCCGAGCTGGATAAGCTGAAGAAGAAACTCTGAGATGAAGGCCGTTCTAGCCCTCGAAGACGGGTCCTTGTTTCACGGCGCAGGTTTTGGTGCCTCCGCCTCGGCTTGTGGCGAGGTTTGCTTTAATACCTCGATGACGGGCTATCAGGAGATCCTGACCGATCCGTCCTACAAGGGGCAAATCGTCACGATGACCTACCCGCTCATCGGCAACTACGGGGTGAACCTGCAGGATGTCGAATCGTGGCAGCCGCACGTGGCGGGGTTCGTCATCCGCGAGCTCTCCCCCGTCGTGAGCAATTGGCGGGCAGACCATTCCCTGGCTGAGTACCTGGACCAGAACGGCATCCCCGGCATCCAGGGGATTGACACGCGCGCGCTGACGAAGAAGCTGCGGGTGCTCGGTGCCCTCAACGGCTTCATCTCCACGAAAGACATCACCGATGCCGAAGCCGTAAAGCAGGCCAGGGAATGGCCGGGCCTGGCCGGCGTGGATTACGTCAAGGAGGTGACCCACAAGGCGCCGTTCCTCTGGGACCAGGAAGACGAGCAGAGCGCCGATTTCAGGCTGGTGCAGGGAACTTCCGAAGGCGACGCGCGTCAGGCGCGCCAGCCGCTGCCGCCGGCGGACATTCCCATCGTCGCCTACGATTTCGGGATGAAATACAACATCCTGCGGCGGCTCCGCCAGCACGGGTTCAAAGTCCAGGTCGTGCCAGCGACGACTACCGCCGCGGAAGCGCTCGCCTGCAAGCCGGCGGGAGTCTTCCTTTCCAACGGGCCCGGGGATCCGTCCGCGCTCGGCTACGCGGTGCAGGCGGTCCGCGACTTGACGCAGACCGGCATCCCGATCTTTGGGATATGCCTGGGGCACCAGATCCTGGGTCAGGCATTTGGAGGGAAAACCTTCAAGCTGAAGTTCGGCCACCGTGGCGGCAACCAGCCGGTGAAGGACCTGGAATCGGGCCGGGTCGAGATTACCTCGCAGAATCACGGGTTCGCCGTGGACCCCGCCACCCTGCCGTCAGAGGTCCAGGTGGATCGCATCAATCTCAATGACCAGACGGTGGAAGGCATGCGCCACCGCACCAAACCGATCTTCTGCGTGCAGTACCACCCGGAGGCCTCGCCCGGACCGCACGATTCAACCGGGCTGTTTGCCCGGTTCCGATCGATGATTGAGAAGAAGTGAGATCTGCAACTCCAACGGTCACATCCCGCCAAACCCGATCCGGCTCGCCTGCGGCGTCCGGATTTCGGGGCTGCGCCCTTGCCTTACATTTCCCCTCCCGTTTGCATTTGACTTGAAGCGGCGCGTAACGATAATCGGATCACCTAATTGAATTATGGCGAAACTTGTTGTCCTAAGCGTCCACCAACGGCACCTTCATCGGCTCGGAGAAGGTCACCGAGAGCGTCCTCAAGCCCAACCAGGTTTTCCGCCTTGGCCAGGTTGAAATCCGCCTGGAAACCGACGCCCCCGGGGCGCCGGCCAGGAAGCAGCTCGATCAGACTCTGGTGATGCAGCGCGGCGTGAGCCTGAACGATCTGGAGCAGGGCGCCCGGGTCGGCGGGTTTGACACGAAGGGATCGGGCTTCTCCAAGAAGGACAACAAGGTCAACATGATCTTCTGGGTCGTCGCCGGAGTGGTCGGCCTGATCATCATCGGGGTGCTGCTCTACGGTTTGACCATAGCCGGCAAGGGGCCGCGCTAAAGCCCCTCCTGGGGGGCGTCAACGGGAGCCGGGGCTAACTGCCCTTCAGCCAGCGGGCCACGTCGGCCGCGGCGTAGGTGATGATGATATCCGCCCCGGCGCGCCGCATGGACAGCAGGCTTTCCAAGGTTACCGCACGTTCGTCAATCCAGCCATTCGCGGCGGCCGCTTTCACCATCGAATACTCCGCGCTCACCGCGTAGGCCGCCGTCGGGTAGCCGAATTCCTCCTTCACGCGCTGCACAATGTCCAGGTATGCCAGCGCGGGCTTCACCATGACAATGTCCGCGCCTTCCTGAATATCCAGCGCCACCTCCCGCAACGCCTCGGCCGCGTTCGCCGGGTCCATCTGGTAGCTGCGCCGATCTCCGAACTTGGGCGTGGATTCGGCCGCCTCGCGGAAGGGGCCGTAGAAAGCGGAGGCGAACTTGGCGGCGTAGGCCATGATCGGGATCTCGGTGAACCCGAGCCGGTCGAGTTCCTCGCGGATGGCCCGCACCCGGCCGTCCATCATGTCGCTCGGGGCGATGATGTCGGCGCCGGCCTGGACATGGCTGGCGGCAGTGCGGGCGAGCAGCTTCAGGGTCGGGTCGTTGAGGATCCGGGCTCCGTCCTTGTCGCGCTGCACCAGGCCGCAATGGCCGTGCTCCATGTATTCGCAGAGGCAGATATCAGTGACGACCAGCAATTGGGGCAGCTCCTTCTTCAGGAGGCGCACGGCTTGCTGCACGATGCCATTGGCCGCATAGGCACCGGAGGCCCGGGCATCTTTCCGATCCGGAATGCCGAAGATCAGCACCGCCGGTACCCCCGCTTCGTGCGCCCGGGCTGCTTCGCGCACCAGTTCATCCGGGGAAAGCTGGAACACGCCGGGCATGGCCGCGATCGGGTGGCGCAGCTTCCGTCCGCTCCGGGCAAACAGCGGCAGGACCAGCTGCCCCGCATTCAACTGCGTTTCGCGCACCAGTTGGCGCATGGCGGGTGACTGGCGCAAGCGCCGGGGTCGGTAAGCGGGAAATTGTCCCACCGGATATAAGCTCATGGGGATATTCTACGTCTGCGGCCCCCGCTGCAAAGCGCAAATTGAACCCGGGGCCCCGAAGTTCGAACCCACAAGGGCCGAAGCCCAAAATCAGCCGCTCTGCCTTATCGGATTTCGGATTTCGGCCTTCGGCCTTCGGATTTCAGTGCTGCTGTCAGCAGCAGATCCACCCCCAGCCGTCGCCATTCGAGCTCACCAAGGTTGATGACTTCATCCAACCCTCGCGCGCCCTCCCCAGCGACCGCCCGGCGCGAATCGCGCCCGCCCAGGATCTTCGGCGCGTAGAAAAACATAATGCGCTGCGCGAGCCCTTGCAGGAGAAACGAGGCGTTGACCTCTCCGCCGCCCTCCACCAGCAGGCTGGTGACATTCTCCGCGCCAAGCTTCCGCAGCAGCCAGGACAGATTGATTCGGCCGCCCGAATCCGGTGCCACCAATACCCTCACCCGCTTCGCCAGCGCCGCCACCCGTCTTCCGGGCGCCTGCCTGCTCACCACAATCGTCGTTAGCCCCGCCTGCTCGTCGCTGACCACCTTTGCGCTCAGCGGCGTCCGCGCCCGCGCATCCAGCACAATCCGGAGCAGCCTCTGACCTCTGACCTCTGACCTCTGACCTCTGACTGTAAGGCTCGGGTCATCCGCCAGCACCGTGTTAATCCCCACCAGGATCGCATCCGAGCCCTGCCGCAGCTTCATTCCGCAGCCTCGCGCCTTCTCGCCGGTGATCCATTTCGACTCCCCCGTCGCCGTGGCGATCTTGCCATCGAGCGTCATCGCCGCCTTCACGGTCACAAATGGTGTGCGCCGGACAATCCAATGGTTGAACGCCTCGTTCAGCCGCTCGCATTCGGCGGCCAGGACACCGTGAGTAACCTCCAGCCCGGCGCGCCGCAGAATCCGGAATGCCCGGCCGCGGTGGCGGGGATTCGGGTCCGTGGCACCCGCCACCACGCGTTTGATTCCGGCGGTCACGATGGCCTTGGTGCAGGGCGGCGTGCGGCCGTGCGTGCAGCACGGTTCGAGCGTCACATAAAGCGTTGCGCCCCGGGTGGAGTGGCCCCGCTTCTGCGCATCCTGGAGCGCCTCGATTTCCGCGTGCGGCTCGCCGGCCCGGTGATGCCAGCCGCGCCCGATGATGACCCCGTCGCGCACCAGCACCGCCCCGACCATCGGGTTGGGCGACGTCCGGCCATAGCCTCGCCGGGCCAGGCGCAGCGCCAGGCGCATGGTTCCGCTTTCAGGGGGCATCCCGGCTGCCTTTCCTCGCCTCACTCGGCAAACAACGCCCCGGCGAACTGCTTGGCGTCGAACGGCTGCAAATCATCCGCCTGCTCGCCCAGGCCGATGAACTTGATCGGCAAGCCCAGCTCCTTCTGGATCGCGACCACCATGCCGCCCTTGCTCGTGCCGTCGAGCTTGGTGACGATCAGGCCGGTGAGCGGCACCGCCTTGTTGAACTCGCGCGCCTGGTTCAACGCATTCATGCCGGTCGTGGCGTCCAGCACGAGCAGCACCTCGTGCGGCGCTCCCGCCAGCTGCTTGCCGATCACGCGGTGCAGCTTTTGCAATTCCTGCATCAGGTTATGCTTGGTGTGCAGCCGGCCTGCGGTGTCAATGAACAGGTAATGCGCCTTGCGCGCCTGCGCCGCCGCCACCGCGTCGTGCGCCACCGAAGCCGGATCCGCCCCGTAGGCACCGGCGATGACCTCGACTTTCAGCCGCTGGCCCCACAGCTTGATCTGCTCGATCGCCGCCGCCCGGAACGTGTCGCACGCCGCCAGCAGCACCGGTTCGCCCTGGGACCGCAGCAGGTGCGCCAGCTTGGCCGCGGTGGTGGTCTTGCCCGTGCCGTTCACGCCGACAATCGAAACGACCGTCAGCCCGCCCGGCGCTCGCCGCAGCTCGGGATGGTTGGCCGAAAGGCTCCGGGCCACTTCGCGCTCGGCCACGGCAAACACGTCCCGCCCGGTGCTGCCCTGCGTCTCGTAGTCTTTCTTCACTGCGCCGACGATCTGCGTGGTCATGTCCATGCCAAGGTCGGCGGCGATCAGCGCAGCCTCCAGGTCTTCCAGCGCCGCCGCGTCCAGCTTGGGCGAGCGGGTGATGATGCGCTTGATCTCGTGCGCCAGCTTGCTGTGCGTCTTCTGCAGGCCGGCTTTGAATTTGGCAAATAAACCCATGGTAATCTCTGTCCTCTGCTTCAGGTAGTCGGTGCGTTACGGCGGAGCGCTGGTCTGCGGCGCGGCCGCCTTGATCCGGGCGGCCCGGGCCTTGAGCCTTTCCACATGCTGATACGGCAGCTTCATGGTGCCAATGAGAGGTTTGCCTTTGCTTTGGCCATGGCAATCCGAGCCGCCGGTGACCAGCAGGTTGAACTGGCTGGCGACCTTCAGGTAGCACTCCGCCGTGGCCGCGGTATGCTTCGTATGGAAACACTCGATGCCGTCCAGGCCCGCCGCAACCATGCCGGGGATGACGGCGTCCGTCCGGTTCAGCCCCGGATGCGCCAGCACCGCTACGCCGCCCGCGTCGTGAATCAGGTTGATCGCTTCGGCCGCCCCCATCTTAAACTTGGGCACCCACGCGGGCCGGTTCTTCTTGAGAAAACGCTCGAATGCCTCGTCCAGGGTGCCGCAGAAACCCGCCTGCACCAGCGCGCGCGCCACGTGCGGCCGCCCGGGTGCCCGGCAGTTCGCCAGCGCAAACACCGCCTCCTCGGAGATCGGCACCTTGAGCTGGTTCAGTCGCGCCACCATCTCCCGGATCCGGTTCTGCCGCACGGCCTGAAACCGGGCGATCTGGACCAGCAGCCGGGGATTCTCCGTTTCCAGGCAATAGCCGAGGATATGCAGCTCGTTGCCCTGTTGCTCCGCCGTCAGCTCGGTGCCCGCGATAAACTCGATGCCCGCCGCCGCGCAGGCTTGGGCCGCCCGCGCGCAGCCCTCCACCGAATCATGATCCGTCAATGCGATCGCCCCCAGCCCGAACCGCTGCGCCTGCGACACCAGTTCCTCCGGCGAATACGTGCCGTCGGAAAAGCTCGTGTGGAGATGGAGGTCAGCGAACATGCTTCAGGCCCGCAATGGGTCGTAGTCCGCAGTCCGCAGTCCGCAGTCCGTAGTCCGTAGTCCGTAGTCCGTGGTCCGTGGTCCGTGGTCCGTGGTCCGTAGTCCCTCGCCCGTAGTCCGTTTGGCTTGCCCCCTGCCTTCTCATTGAATGCCCCGCGCCGGCCGCATCAGCTCCCCCTTCACCTTGTCCAAAATCCCGTTCACAAACTTGCCGCTGTCCTGCGTCGAGAACTTCTTGGCTATATCCACCGCCTCGTTGATGCTCACCACGGGCGGAATGTCGTCCCGGTGCAGCATCTCATAAATCGCCAGCCGCAGGATGTTCCGGTCCACCGCCGCAATGCGATGCAGATCCCAGTTCTTCGCGTGCTTCTTGATCACCCCGTCGGCTTCGTCCCGGAATTCAAGCGTCCCGCGGATCAGCGGATCGGAGAACAGCCGCACCGCGGCCTCCTCCACGGTCGCCGGCGGCAGTTCCACCGGCTGGCCCCAGTTGGCGACGCCCTTCTCCTCGGCAATCGCCGCCGCCCGCTGGGATTCCCAGAAATGCTCGAGCGCCGCCGGCAAATCCTGCGGCGGATTCAGATCATGCTGAAACAAAAACTGAACGGCGCGCTCGCGCGCCTCGCGTCTTTTGCCCATATCCCTCCAACGATGCCTGAAAATTCCCCCGCAAGCAATGGCAGAGAACGACCGGGCGCACGGCGACGGCGACGTTAATCTTCGCAACCCTGTGGCCAAGGTGGCGGCCACTAACAAAACTTGCGCCAATTTTGTTATCCGGGTTATGGTGAATAGGATTGGTGATTGTAACCGGACTGCGATTATGAATGTGTCCCTGACACCCGAGTTGGAAAGGTTTGTCGCGAGCGAAGTGGAAACTGGGCTCTACCAAACGGCCAGTGAGGTCATTCGCGCGGGGCTGTGCCGGCTCAAGCAGGAAAAGGAGCGGCTGCCGGCCGGGCCGCGGACAGCCGAAGAGTTGGAGATCGCCCTGCTGGACAGCATCCAGCGGCTTGATCGTGGCGCGGGCGTTGACGGAGAAGCCGTCTTTCGCCGCCTGCGGAAGCGGATCAAGGGGCATCACGCCCGTGGGTAAACTTATCCTCGACCCTTGCGTTGAGGATGAGCTTTGGGCGATCTGGCAGTTCATCCCCCAGGACAATCCCGATGCCGCGACGCGCCTCCTTGAAGCGGCGCGCCAGACCTTTGCCACGCTCGCTGCCAACCCGGAACTTGGCATCCGGCGAACGTTTCGCAATCTCCGCTTGTGGGATATACGGTCCTTCCGCATCTCGGGTTTCGACAACTACCTCATCTTCTACCGCAAGGTTGCCGACGGAATCCAGGTGCTCCACGTTTTTCATGGTGCCAGGAACCTCGAAGCGCTGTTCGGGAACTGAAAGCCTCCGCTTTAACCTCGGCTGGGAGCGGACTCGAGCTACCGCCTAACTCCGCTGCGCGTGCTCCAGGCCGGTTTTCCATGAAAGAGCGCCCCGTCTTGCTGCAAAGCGTCGGCGGATTGGCGCCCAGTCCAATCAAGCGCAGGACAGAATCTTGGACACCCCGCCCCGCTCCCGTTACACTGCCCTTGCGAGCATGAATTCACAGTCGAGCGAGAGTCAAACCGGCCCGGTGAATGGGCTGGACGCCTTGCTCGATCACGCCCTCCTGCTCGACCTGGAGGTTTCCCTGGGCGGCAAGATTCTCAAACTCGGCGCGGTCCTCGGGACTCGGAGCCTGGCGCGCCCGGGAACCGCTCCCTTTCAGGCCGTCGGCGGCGAACTCAGCCGACTCGCCGCGGGAGCCGCCTGCGTACTGGGCCATAACCTGGTTCGCCATGATCTCCCGGTCCTGCGCAAGCGCGCGCCGGAACTGTCCCTCTTCCAGCTGCCCGTCATTGACACCCTGGTGCTGTCCCCGATCTGCTTCCCGGAGAACCCCTACCACCGCCTGGTAAAGAATTACAAGTTGGTCCGCGAGAGCATCAACGACCCGGTGGCCGATGCGCGGCAGGCCGCCAGCCTGTTCCGTGACGAGTTCCAGTCGCTCAAGGGTCTGCGGCAGGCCGAGCCCGGCCTTTTCGAGGCCCTGCATTTTCTCCTGGCAGCCCCCGACCTCGAGACCGACCCGCTCTCAAATGGGCTGGGGCTGGTGTTTCGCGTGCTCGGCGCCGCGCCGCCGGCCAGGGAACGGGCGCTCGGCTTGTGCCGGGAACTGATTCCCCGGTGGGGTTGCGCCTCCGTTCCGGTGGATGAATGCCTGGTTCAAACCCGATCCGACCGGCTGGCGCTGGCCTACACGTTGGCCTGGCTGCGCGTGGCCGGATCGAACTTGGTGCTGCCGCCCTGGGTCCGGCTGGAATATCCGCTGACCGGCACTATCATCAACCGGCTGCGGGAGACGCCCTGCGCGTCGCCGGGATGCGCCTATTGCCGGCGCGCCCACAATTCGACGGCGCAGTTGCGCGCGTTCTTCGAGCTGGACAGCTTCCGCCCGACGCCCCAGACCGGCACGGGCGGCAGTATGCAGCAGGTCATTGTCGAGGCCGGCCTGGTCGGTGGGTCGCTGCTGGCGATTCTGCCCACCGGTGGCGGCAAGTCCCTCTGCTACCAGCTCCCCGCCCTGGCGCGCAACTGCCGCCGCGGCGTCCTCACCATTGTCCTTTCGCCGCTCCAGGCCCTGATGAAAGACCAGGTGGATGGCCTGGTCCGGCGCACCGGCACGGCGTTTGCCGCCGCCCTGTATGGCCTGCTCACCCCGCCGGAGCGCAGCGACGTCCTCCGCAAAATCCGGCTGGGTGACATCGCCCTGCTCTACGTCTCCCCGGAACAGCTGCGGAACCGCTCCTTCGCCGAGGCCATTGCCCAGCGCGAGATCGGCTGCTGGGTCTTCGACGAGGCGCATTGCCTCTCCAAATGGGGGCACGACTTCCGGCCCGACTACCTTTACGCGGGGCGCTTCATCCGCGAGTTTTCCAAGAGGCAGGGCGTGGAGATTCCGCCCATCGCCTGCTTCACCGCCACGGCCAAGCAGGATGTGGCGGAGGAAATCCTCGTCTTCTTCCAGGCCGAAACGGGCCGGGAATTGAAGCTCTACTCCGGCAGCGTCGAGCGCGAGAACCTGCGCTTCGAGGTGCAGACCATCGCCGAGTCGAACAAGTTCGCGCGCGTCCATGAGCTGCTCTCCGACCGCCTCCCCGCGGGGCGCCCGGGCAGCGCCATCGTCTTCCGCGCCACGCGCGACGACACGGAACTCACCGCCGCCTACCTCTGCGCGCACGGCTGGAAAGCCGCCCACTTCCACGCCGGCCTGACCCCGCCCGAGAAAAAGCGCACCCAGGACGAGTTCCTGGCGGGCGATACGCAAGTGATCTGCGCCACGAACGCCTTCGGCATGGGCATTGACAAGGAGGACGTCCGGCTGGTTATCCACGCCGACACCCCCGGCTCGCTGGAGAACTACCTGCAAGAGGCCGGCCGCGCGGGGCGCGACGGGAGAAAGGCCGAGTGCGTGCTGCTCTACGCGGACCAGGACTGCGAGCGGCAATTCCGGATGGAAGCCTTCTCGGAGCTCAGCCGCCGCGACATCGCCCAGATTCTTCGGAGCCTCCGCAAGTCAGCCCGCGGCGACAAGCAGGAGATCGTCATCACGGCCGGCGAGATCCTCCGGGACGAGGAGTTGCAGATTGACGTGGACCTCCAGGACCGCATGGCCGACACCAAGGTCCGGGCCGCCATCTCCTGGCTGGAACGCGCCAACCTGCTTCAGCGCGATGAGAACGTGACGAATGTTTTCCAAGCCCGCCCCGTGGTCAAAAACCTGGATGAGGCCCGCGCTAAAATGGCCGGCTTGAATCTCCCGGCGGCCGAGCAGTCCCTCTGGCTCGCCATCCTGCGCGAAATCTTCAACACGCCGCCAACCGAGAGCCTCACGGTGGACCAATTGGCCTTGTTGCCCGAGTTTGCCGGCTACGCCAGGGCCAACCCCGCCGCGCTGGCCAGCCCGGAGTGCGTCAGCGCCAAGATTCTCAAAGTCCTCGGCAGCATGACCGCCGCGGAGCTCATGAAGCGCGATATGCGCCTCACCGCCTTCGTGCGGCACAAGGTGACGGACCACTCGCGCCTGCGCCTGGACCGGGTTCTGGCCACCGACCGCAAGCTCCTCGACGCGCTGGCGCTGGAGGAGCCGGACCCGGAAGGCTGGCTGCCCCTTTCGTTGCGCCTGCTCAATCAACGGCTCTGCCAGGAGGGATGCGACTCTTCGACCGAGATCGTCTGGGCTTTGCTCAAGAGCCTCAGCGAGGACGGGCGCGGCTTCGCCGGCGGCAACGGCAGCATTGACCTGCGCTATATCTCCCGCGACACCTACCGGGTCAAGGTGCGGCGAAGCTGGACCGCCATCGGCGCGCTCGCGGACAGGCGCCGCCAGCTGGCATCCCTGGTCCTCG
This sequence comes from Verrucomicrobiota bacterium, assembly GCA_026397855.1. GTDB lineage: Bacteria > Verrucomicrobiota > Verrucomicrobiia > Limisphaerales > UBA8199 > JAPLUA01. The sequence goes on from JAPLUA010000293.1 coordinate 27,757, forward strand.
ACACGCTCCTGGCCCGGATTCCCCCCGATACCCCCGCGCGCGCCGACTTCCTGCTCGAATTCCACTTCGAGGAACTGCACCGGGCCATCGAGCAAGACCTGGTGTTGCGGGCGGAAACCAGGGACATGGACGCGGCGATCGAGCGGGCGCTGCTGTTTCTCCACGAGCAGCGCGTCATCATCCTGCAGCACGGGTTGGCGGTTTTCCGCTCCGCGATGACCATCCGGTTCCACCCCGAAGCGCGCGGCGAGAAATACGAAGCCTCCGACTACCAACCGCTCGAGCACCACTGCCAGGAGCGCATTCTGCACACCCTGGCAAAAGACGAGTTCCTCCGCCGCTACTTCCGCACGCGGCCTGAACTGCTTCAGCATGCGACAACCGCCCGCTCCTTCCAGCGCATCGTCACCGACCTGGCCAACCCGGCCCAAATCAAAGTAGTCACCGCGCCGCCCAACCGGAACATGCTTGTCCTGGCGGGCCCTGGCTCCGGCAAGACGAAGACCGTCGTCCATCGCTGCGCCTATCTCCTCCGCGTGGAGAGGGTCCGGCCCCAGAGCATGCTCGTCTGCTGCTTCAACCGCCACGCCGCCATCGAATTGCGCCGCCGCCTGTCAGATCTGGTGGGCGACGATGCCCGCGGCGTCACCGTCCTGACCTACCACGCCCTCGCCATGCGCCTGCTCGGATACTCCTTTGCCGGCCAGGCCACCGTCGGGCGCGACCTCGACTTCGACGCGCTCATCGCAGATGCGACGAAGCTGCTGCGCGGTGAAAACGCGCCGCCGGGGCTTGAGGCCGATGAGGTCCGGGACCGCTTGCTGGCCGGCTTCCAATACATCCTGGTGGATGAATACCAGGATACCAACTTTGCCCAATACCTGATCATCAAAAACCTGGCTGCCAACAACGAAAACATCTGTGTGGTGGGTGATGACGCCCAAAGTATCGCGCCAACGTGGGGTTCATCCGCCGATTCCAGCAGGACTACGGGGCTGAGGCGCACTACCTCGTCGAGAACTACCGATCCACTGGGTATATCATTGAGGCGGCCAATCACCTGATCGCTGCCAACGTTGATCGCATGAAGACCAGCCACCCGATCCGCATTGACCGGCATCGTGCGATGCTCGGCCCCGGCGGGGAGTTCGGGCGCCGAGACACGTTGTGCCAGGGCAAAGTCCAGCTCATCCAGGTCGCCGACGCCACCGGCCAGGCGCAGGCGGTCCTGGTCGAACTGCGCCGCCTGCGCCAGCTCGGCGTCACCGACTGGTCCAGCATGGCCGTCCTCTCCCGCGAGCACGGCGACTTGGCCCGGGTGCGAACCCTGGCCGAGCAGGAGTCCATTCCCATCCGGTGGGTCGCCGCCCGGAATGCCCTGCCCCCGCTCCACCAGGTCCGCGAACTCCACCTCTTCCTCGCGCGCCTGGCGGAGGAGCGGGCTGCTTTCAAGCGCGCCAGTGATCTTGTTCGCCTCGCTGCCGCCCTGTTCGAGGCGAAGGATGCCGGACCCTGGACCCGGTTCCTCGATCGGCTGCTGGAAGCCTGGGCCGTCGAATCGAGCGGGAATTCCTGGATGGGGCCTGTGCCGAAAACCGCCGTGAGTTCACCTGCGGCGAGGGCGTGACGCTGGGCACGGTGCATGCGGCCAAGGGCGTGGAGTTCGACCACGTCCTTGTCATTGGGCCCTGGCAGATCCCGGCGTCGAGGGTGAAGCAGGAGGAAGAACGACGGACGTTTTACGTTGGCATCACCCGCGCCCGCCAGACGCTGACGGTCATTGACCGGCAGGACGTTCATCCTTCGCTGCCATCGACACTGGCGGACAAATGCGTGATCCGTTCCCCATTCGCCGCCGTCAACGGCGGCCCCGATCAAGCCTGCCTGGACTACAAAGTGCTATCGCTCGAGGACATCCACCTCGGCTATCCGGGCCAGTTCCCCCCGGACCATCCCATCCACAAAGTCCTGACCTCGCTGAAGACCGGTGACAAACTCACCATGCGACCATGCGAGCGGAACAGCCTTGGCCTTTTCAACCAGTCCGGCAACTGTGTCTCACGTCTCTCGCGACAAGCCGGCGAGCATTGGGCAACCAGGCTCGCATCCGTGCGGGAAATTCGCATCCTCGCCATGCTCTGCCGGAGAGCCGCACAGGATAACGACGAAGCCCGCCGCCAGCGATATCAGGCGTCAGAATGGCAAATCCCGGTGATAGAGGTGGTGTTCCAGCCATCTCTGATGGGGCTGTTGACTCAACCCCACCGTCCGATGGATATGATAGAAGAGGCCCCGGGCTAAGTGGCCCGGCATGTTTGGGGAATCTTTGAGGACGACTGCCAATTCACCATTTTCCTGAAGGAAAGTGGTGCGCATAGCAGGACTTGAACCTGCACGGATTACTCCACTACCACCTCAAAGTAGCGCGTCTGCCAATTCCGCCATATGCGCAGCCACTTGAATCTAAAGAATACAATACCTTACACAAGGTTGTATCGAAACCGCCTGAGCCGATAAAAGACACTTTGGCTCAGAAAGTTTTCCTGAATCTCTCAAAAATGCGCGTATTTTCGAACCTTACTTTCCTGAAAGTACTTTGCGCAGGAGCTGGCCTCGAACCATGTTGACAGTGCGTCGCCCATCCCGGCCACCAGAAACCGCGTTGGCGCTGCGGCAAT